>JBGYQR010000145.1:0-11547 GCA_041839075.1 Porphyromonas sp. | reverse complement strand
CTACCAATCTTGCTTCTGCGAAGTTACATTTTTTTATGGCTCTAGTTGATCGGGCTGGGTGCGCCTCCTCTTAGGAGCTCCCAAGCTCCTGGGTAGGCGCCTAGGCTAGGGCTGAGTCTGCTGGCTTCGCTCAAAATAGCGTTCCAGCACCGCGAGCGAGATTAGGCGCTCTCTAGGCTCGTCCCTAAACTGCGCCACATACTCATTGGCGTGGCGTATGATGGCCTCGGCCTCCTCGGGATGATCGAGGTAGTAGCGGATGCGTTCCTCCAGGTCGCTAAAGTCAGGACGGATCTCGACGTAGTGATACCCAGGGACGAGCGTCCCCTCCATAAACCAGGTCTCGCACGTAGGGCGGGGCATCACGGCTAGGCACTGCGAGGACATGACCCACTTGAGGTTGCTGGCCACGTCGTTGCCCTCTAGCGCCATGACGAACTTGTAGTCCAGGTGCTCGGGTATAGTCTTCTTGCCCACCACCCAGCGAGGGTTGGGGCTATGTCTCGAGACGTCGCCCAGGTCGCACATCGGATGGTCGAAGTACATCTCCATAAAGCGGATACGGCTCTCCTTGCCAGCCACCTTGCCTCTGAAGACCACTCGATCCATCTTGTCCCTCCAGGGCTTACGATCCGCCACATAGGTGAAGTGGCGAACCTTGTCGAGCTTCATCAAGACGCTACGGCGGTTGTCTACCCCCAGAGGACGGCTCTTGACGATGGCAGGCTCATCAGGGACATAGGTAACATCGCCCGGGTGGAATGCCCAGCGCAGATGCTGGGGGAAGTATCTGGTGAACTCGTAGGTATCAAAGAAATACACCTTTTGCTTCCCTGGGCGGTGCATAGAGAGGCGTGGACTATCCTCTGCCAAAGACCCTATGGGCATGGCATTGTAATAGTCCACGCGACTCATGATATAGTCATAGTCGGGGCGAGCCTTGAGCCTTGTGCGCCAGTCTCCCAGGAGCAACCGCCACAGAGCCTTGGGCCATACATAGCGCCAGTAGCTTCTGAGGTAGTAGATCCACTTGGGGTTCTTCCCACTAGAGAGGGTGCGACGTATCTGCTGGATCATATCTATACTCGTTGGTGTATATGAGCTACGCCCCGAGAGGCCTAGCGGAGCATCTCTCTGTACTTCTTGTCTAGCTCCTTGCGGGCCTCCTCCGTGGGGACGAAGCTAGAGCTCTTGCGCAGCTGCTCGAGGAGCGCCTTGTCCTCCTTAGAGAGGCTTGTGGGGGTGAAGACATTGACGTTGATCAGCAGATCGCCCTTGCCGTAACCATTGACATCGGGGAGCCCCTTACCTCTGAGGCGCAATATCTTGCCACTCTGAGTGCCTGCCTCGATATTGACCCGAGCACGCCCCGAGATCGTAGGTACCTCTACGGCTCCTCCCAGGGCTGCCGTCGCTATATCGACCAGCAGGTTGTATATCAGGTCGTTGCCGTTGCGGATGAGGTTAGGATCTTCCTCCTCCTGGATGACGACTAGGAGGTCGCCGGGGATACCACCCTCGGGGGCTGCGTTGCCCTTGCCTTGCACGGTGAGCTGCATACCCTCGGCTACACCCTTGGGTATATGGAAGCTCACAAGCTCCTCGCCCTGCTCGGTACCCGTACCACGACAGTGCGAGCAAGGGTTAGCGATCGTCTCGCCCTTACCCTGACAGGTTGGGCAGGTCGTCTGCACCTGCATAGCCCCGAGTATCGTGCGCTGCACCTGCGTTACGACTCCATGCCCGTGGCAGGTCGTACAGGTTTTCTTACCCTCGGGTGAGGTTGTCTGTGCTCCGTTGCAGACCGAGCAGCGCACGTGCTTCTTGACCTTGAGCGTCTTCTCCACCCCCTGCTCGATCTCCTCGAGAGATAGGCGTACACGCGCCCTTAGGTCAGAGCCACGCTGACGGGGTCTCCCCCCTCCTGAGCCAAAGCCACCGAAGCCAAAACCTCCGCCTCCGAAGCCTCCACCAAAGAGGTCTCCGAAGCGACTGAATATATCCTCCATGCTCATGTGCGAGTAGCCTCCACCGCTGGCAGCGCTACTACCCACACCTGCGTGACCGAAGCGGTCGTAGCGCTCACGCTTCTCCGCATCGCTCAGGACGTCATAGGCCTCGGCGAGCTCCTTAAACTTCTCCTCTGCCTCCTTGTCTCCGAGGTTCTTGTCGGGGTGATATTGAATGGCTAGCTTGCGGTACGCCTTCTTGAGCTCGTCTGCCGATGCTCCCTTGGCGACGCCTAGCACTTCATAGTAATCTCGTTTGTTTGCCATACTTAGTTGCTGTTTGCCTACTGCCCTACCACGACGCTAGCGTATCTGAGCACCTTGTCGTGCAGGGTATAACCTCTCTTGACGCAGTCGATGACCTGTCCCTTTTGCTCGGGCGTGGGAGCAGGGAAGGTGGCGATGGCCTCATGCAACTCCTCGTTGAAGGGGAGATCCTTGGCCTCAATCGCCTTGATACCTTGGCGCGTGAGGTAGTCTACGAACTTGGTATAGATGAGCTGTATGCCCTCGCGTATGGCCCCGACATCCTCCGTAGTGGACATATTGGCTAGGGCTAGCTCGAGGTCATCGACGACAGGCAAGAGGTCCTTGAGCACCTTCTCACCGCCATTGCGGATCAGTTCGCTCTTTTCCTTGAGGGTACGCTTGCGGTAGTTGTCGTACTCGGCCATCAGGCGTAGGTGGGTGTCTTGCAGTTGCGCCAGCTGATCCTCCAGCGACACCTCCGTAGAGGTCTCGGGAGCGGACGAGGTGTCAGCCTCTACTGACATATCGGCTATATTTTGGCAGTCTTGCTCCACTGGAGCCTCCTGCGCTTGGGCTTGATGCTGAGCCTCTAGGTTCTTTTCTTCACTCATGTCTATTGTCGTTTGATTTGTTTGTCTATATGTAGAGGGGGCGAGAGTTGTGCCATGCGACACTCCTCCCGCCCCCGTGTAATCAAAAATGATACCAACGCCTCTAGGCTAAGGCGCACATCCCCTGCGCTCGGAGCTAAGGCTTACCCCAAAGGAAGGCTCTATCTCGCTCCTCGGCTGCCTTGACCCACGCCGCTGGGACGAAGCGCCAGTTGTCTGTGGCCTTGGGACTAACGACCCCCTTGACCTCAAAGTAGCGCATGAGGCTGAAGAACTGATCGTGCTCGGCCACGCGCCTAATACGTCCTCGTAGATCGGCCTTAGGGATGCCGGCTCCCGTGGTGAGCATACCACCAGCCCCACCAGCGCGGTAGCTATTGATGGCGCAGAGATAGGTGCGCTCCATCGAGAAGGGTTCGCCACTGCTCATCTGCAAGATGGTGATGCGCTGACTGGCTGGCTTACTCACATCTACAATATAGTCGATGCCCTGGGCAGAGCTGTAATTGAACGTCGGTACAAGGGTCTTGAAGCGATCCTCGGGCTTAGCGTCGGGGCGCATAGCGATGAGGCCTTCGTCCTTGGAGGCCATCTGCCTAGTCCACCCAGCATACGAATGCTCGAGGTAGCCCTTGACCTCTTGGCCCGTGAGCTCCATGAGGTAGAGGTGGTTAGAGAATGGGCACCACTTGAAGAGGTCTCGCACGAAAACGTCTCCGGCCTGCAACCTCGCCCCGAGGCTCAGAGGAGCGGCAAACGAAATATCCGCCCCTACGGTAGCCAGCTGCATTTGGTGCATCACATCCATATAGGCCGACGTGCCAAAGACAGCATCGCGTGCCTCTACGGGAGCGTCGATCACGCCGACACGCTTGCCGAGGAAGGCGCGCACCCCTCGGTCATAGGCCGACATCTTGTCTAGATAGGCCGTATCGGGTTCGTAGGCCGAGAGGGCGGTAAACTCACCCTCGATACGACGGGACACGACTTTGCCTCCTTGGCGCTCGAGGCGTACCCGGATATCCCCCACGCGCTCTAGGCGATTGGCGGGGTTAATGATCAGTACGCTATCACCTGAGGCAGGGCGTTGCACCCACTCCTTGGTCTGGCGATGGTCGTGCCCGATGAGGATAAGGTCAATACCAGGCACGGTCTCGGCCAGCTGGCGACCTGCATTCTCGTTGTAGTCAGCGTTGTCGTTGTCTAGCCCGGAGTGCACCAGGGCGATGAGCATATCGGGGCGCTCGTCTTCCAGGATGCGAGGCACCCAACTTTGGGCGCTCTCCACAACGTCGTCAAAGCGCATCCCCGACCATAAATGCTCAGGTAGCCACTGAGGAATGGCTGGGGTAATGAGCCCGAGTACAGCCACACGTGCTCCCCCACGCTCGATGATCGTATAGGGCTTGAAGTAGGGCTTGCCATCGTCGGTACGCACGGCATTGGCGGCGAGTATAGGGAAGCGCACTTCGCGGACGAAGCGGTCGTAGACGCTATGCCCTGGCTCTATGTCGTGGTTGCCCATCGTGGCGGCATCGTACCCGACGAAGTTCATCGCCTCGGAGACGGCGTTGGTCGAGAGGGTATCGATATAGTTGCTGTAATAGGTGATCGGCTCGCCCTGCAACATATCTCCCCCATCGAACAGGAGGAGGTTAGAGTCTGCCTCTCTAATCTCCTTGATCATCGAGGAGAGGCGCGCCATACCGCCATCGGTAGGGCGCTCGCCGATATAGTCGTAGGCAAAGAGCGCCCCGTGTACATCGGTTGTGTGGATGATGCGCAAGTCGATGGTCTCCGTCTTGCTACAACTTGCCAGCCCGATGGCCAGCCAGCTCATAAGCGCAAGGCCTGCTAACCTTAGCGCAAGTTTACATTGTGTCATAGTCGTATCTATTCCTACCCTTCTCTTGGAGAGGGGTTTCAATCAGCCGACAAAATTAGCAACTCCCCTGGATTTCTCCGCCTACTACCCCCTCGCACTCATCCGCCACGCCTGGCCCCCGTCCCCCATGCGCTACGGCTCCTACCTCCCCCTTCGCCTTAGCCCCCAAAAGGGCGCTAAGTTAACGCGAGTCTGACGTAAGGAGATATACTCTGAAAAATACAAGTATTTATAAACCAGTGTATTATCTTCTCTTTAGATATGTTGCAATCACGAAGACGAGTCAGTTCATAAGCTGTTTGCTGGTCGGAGAGAGTCAAGAAGCTTATTTGAGAGCAAAAGAAATGCCTAGGAAGCCTACCTCTCAAAACAAAAAAAGCATTAACTAACAGCGTTTTATACTGATCTCTTACGCCGGACTCGCTCTAACCTAAAGCCCTTGGGGGCTCTAACTTGGAGCGTTTGGGGGATGCTAGTTGGGGAGGGTGGGAGAGGAGGGGCGGGGCGCTTGTCGGAGGCGAGGTTGGCCTCGGAGGCGAGGGGCGGTGGGGGGCTTAGTGGGAGCTGGGGAGGAGAGGAACTCGCTCCAGGGAGAGAGGGGCGTTGCTCAAAACTCGCAAGAAGTTAGTACCTTAGCGGAAAGTTTGGCAGGGAGACGAAACAAGCTCTGCCAAACTTGAGCTATATCCAGATACGACAACTAACGATAACAGATGGCAACAACCTCTCCCGTACACCGATCGGGCTTCGTCAATATAGTGGGCAACCCCAACGTAGGCAAATCGACACTGATGAACCTACTGGTGGGGGAGCGTGTGTCCATCATCACCAGCAAGGCGCAGACGACACGCCACCGCATCATGGGTATTGTCAATACCCCCGAGATGCAGATCGTGTATAGCGATACCCCAGGGGTGTTGCGTCCCAACTATAAGCTACAAGAGACGATGCTCGAGAGTAGCCAGTCGGCACTCTCGGATGCAGACGTCCTGCTCTATGTAACCGATACCGTCGAGACGGCCGACAAGCATGGTGACTTTGTCGATAAGGTCGCTCGCCTCGACTGTCCTGTCTTGCTCGTCATCAACAAGCTAGACCTCAGCGATCAGACGAAGCTAGAGGCGCTGGTGGACTATTGGCACGAGCGCCTACCGAAGGCAGAGATAGTGCCAGTGTCGGCGCTCAACAAGTTTAATGTAGAGCCTCTGCGCAAGCGTATAGAGAGCCTTATCCCGCCCTCTCCTCCCTATTTTGATAAGGACGCCTTGACCGATAGGCCTGCGCGCTTCTTTGTCACCGAGGTCATCAGAGAGAAGATATTGCTCTACTATCAGAAGGAGATCCCCTATGCTGCCGAGGTTGTCGTAGAGGAGTACAAGGAGGAGCAGAAAATTATTCGCATCCGAGCCACAATCGTGGTGGAGCGAGAGAGTCAAAAGGGGATCATCATTGGCCCCGGGGGCATTGCCCTTAAGCGCATAGGTACTTCGGCCAGGAAAGACCTAGAGCGGTTCTTTGGTAAGCAGATCTATCTAGAGTTTTTTGTCAAGGTAGAGAAGGACTGGCGCAATAGAGATAACATGCTGAGGCAGTATGGCTATCAGCTCGACTAATCAAGCAAGGTAAGTAATACATGAGTAATCTAGTAGCGATAGTAGGTCGCCCCAACGTGGGCAAGTCTACCCTCTTTAATCGTCTCACCCAGACGCGTCAAGCCATCGTCAATGAGGAGGCGGGTACAACCCGCGACCGCCAGTATGGCCGTGTGATGTGGCTCGATAGGGAGTTTTCTGTCGTGGATACAGGAGGATGGGTTGTCGGCAGTGAGGACGTCTTTGAGGAGGAGATCAACAAGCAGGTCGAGGTGGCGATGCAAGAGGCGGATGTCATCCTCTTTGTTGTGGATGTAGAGAACGGCACGACAGACCTCGACGACGAAGTAGCCGCCAAGCTACGTCGGAGCAAAAAGCCTATTATCCTCGTGGCCAATAAGGCCGACAACTTTGACCAGCACTATGCGGCGGCGGAGTTTTATAGCTTCGGGCTGGGTGATCCCTTTTGTATCTCGGCCATCAACGGCAGTGGTACAGGTGACCTGCTCGATGAGATCGTCAAGATCCTACCCGAAGACTCGGGCGTAGAGGAGGCGTTTGATTGCCCCCGTATCGCCATTGTGGGGCGCCCCAATGCGGGTAAGAGTTCGCTCGTCAATGCCTTTATTGGAGAGGAGCGCAATATCGTTACGGACCGCGCTGGCACGACACGAGACTCGATCTATACGCACTATAATAAGTTTGGGATGAACTTCTACTTGGTCGATACCGCTGGCATTCGCAAGCGCGGTAAGGTCAATGAAGATCTCGAGTACTACTCCGTCATTCGCTCTATCCGCGCCATCGAAAATAGCGACGTGTGCGTGCTGATGCTAGACGCCACCAGAGGTATAGAGAGCCAAGATCTCAACATCTTCTCGCTGATACAAAAGAATAGCAAGGGCCTCGTTGTCTGCGTCAATAAGTGGGACCTCGTCGAGGACAAGAGCCAGGTGGTCATCAAGACCTTCGAGAATGCTATCCGTGAGCGTCTTGCACCCTTTACTGACTTCCCGATACTTTTCATCTCGGCGATGACCAAGCAGCGCATCTTCAAGGTGCTCGAGACCGTGCAGGAGGTTTACGAACGTCGTAGCCACCGCATTCCCACGCATCAGCTCAACGAGGTGATGCTACCCATCATCGAGGCCACGCCACCTCCTGCCAACAAGGGTAAGTACATCAAGATCAAGTACGTGATGCAGATCCCTACGGCTGTGCCTAGCTTTGCGTTCTTTTGCAACCTACCTCAGTGGGTCAAGGAGCCCTACAAGCGCTTCCTCGAAAACAAGATACGCGAGCACTGGGACTTCTCGGGGACGCCCATCAATATCTTCATCAGAGAGAAGTAACCGCTCCGCCTCTCTCCTATATATGGACTAGACTATGGCTCCGCTCAGCTCTACGGGTATTAGCCTCCTGGTGCTCCTGCTCATCGCCTATATGAGTACCGTGCTAGGGGTGATAGGCACTGTGCTGAGCGAGAACCGCAACCCCCTCAAGGCCTCGGCTTGGGTGCTTATCGTAGGATTTGTACCCGTCGTAGGCCTTGTGGCGTATATCCTCTTTGGGCAAGACCAGAGGCGACTACATCGCATCAGCCGTAGGATCTACCGGCTGATGATGCGCCACCCTATCCAGCTGGCCTTGCCCGACAGCCCCCTGCAGCATACGGGGGCGATGGAGCATTGGCGTCAGCTCATCGCTCAGGTGGAGCAAGGCGCTCATGCGCCCCTCTTGGCTGTCGGAGACATTGAGGTCTTCACAGAGGGTGAGGCTATGTACGAGCGCCTGTTGCAAGACATCGCTGGGGCAAACCACCATATCCATATAGAGGCCTACGTATTTGAGGAGGGTGAGTGGCTCGATAGGCTCACCTCGGCGCTGATACGCAAGCGTAGTCAGGGGGTAGACGTGCGCCTGATATACGACTACCTGGGGAGCTACTCGGTGGATAAGGCCTACTGGCAACGCCTGCAATCTATGGGGTTGCAGGTCTACCCCTTCCTCCCCGTCAAGCTCCCACTGCTCTCGAGCACAGTAAACTACCGCAACCACCGCAAGCTCATCATCATCGACGGAGCTGTGGGCTATGTAGGTGGGATGAACTTTGCCGACAAGTATGCCCGTGGCAACGAATTGGGTCTCTGGCGAGACACCCACTTTCGTCTCACGGGCGATGCCGTCTCGTCCCTGCAGGGGACCTTCCTACTCGACTGGTATGTTGTCTCTCGGCGAGTGATTACGGCAGAGCCATTCTTCCCCAAGCCCCTGGCTCCTAGGGGGGCAGAGGGCTCTAGTCGCCAGGCCTTGCAGTTTGTGCTCGGCGGGCCCATTGACGACCAGCCTAATATCGAGCAGGCTTTCGTACGCCTCATATACAGCGCTCGTGCTTCCATCAAGATACAGACCCCGTATTTCCTCCCGACGGAGACCTTACACCGCGCCCTCATCTCTGCTGCCCTCTCGGGTGTGGAGGTCGAGATAATGCTTCCCGAGCGTGGCGATAGTCGGGTAACGAGCTACGCGGTTGCCTCCTATATCGCCTCCTTGCTAGAGGTGGGGATCAAGGTCTATTGGTACACCTCGGGATTCTTGCACAGCAAGCTGATGCTGGTCGATGCTACGGTGTCGGCCATTGGTTCGGCCAACCTGGATTTCCGTAGCCTGGAGCACAACTTTGAGATAGCAGGCCTCCTCTACCACGAGTCACTTACCAGGGAGCTCGAGGAGGTCTTTGAGCGGGACAAGACCAAGTGTCGCCTCGTCAATCTCGACGAGTGGCAGAGGCGAGGTAGGATGCAGAAGCTAGGGGAGTCGGTGATGCGTCTCTTCTCCCCCCTGTTGTAGCTCGGCTGTGGGGAGGTGGTCTAGCCTTGCCCCCTCGGTGCTTTTCGCTATCTTCGCCACACTCAGACACAATTATTCGTAATAGCAATGATGACGATAAACCAGATACAAGACGAGATTATTGAGGAGTTTGCGGGCTTCGATGACTGGATGGACAAGTACGCACTCATCATAGAGATGGGTAATGCTCTGCCCGAGATGCCCGAAGAGCTCAAGACCCCAGCCAACATTATAGAGGGCTGTCAGAGCCGCGTTTGGATCACCGCCGAGATGCAGTCGGGGTGTGTGCGGTTTCGCGGGGAGAGCGATGCCATCATCGTCAAGGGTATCGTCAGCCTCCTGCTGCGTGTCCTGGATGGGCAGACGCCCCAGGCCATCCTCGAGAGCGATCTCTACTTCATCAAAGAGATTGGCCTTAGCGAGCATCTCTCGCCTACGCGCTCCAATGGCCTGGTGTCTATGCTTCGGCAGATGAGGCTCTTTGCGGCCACCTTTGCTGCCCAGGGGGCAGAGGGGGCTCATGGCTAAGGGTAGGCGCCTTGGGGCGTGCCTACTAGTGATACTGCTGGGATGCCTCGAGGCTTTGGGGCAGTCTAGCGGTGAGACCCCGGAGCGAACCCTCCCAGGTCTAGAGATCCCCGATAGTACCATCTACGCCCTCTCGGAGGTGGATAGCCTACCTCAGTGGCCTGGGGGCAGTGAGGCTCTGCTCGCTACCCTGGATAGCCTGGTGCAGTATAGCCCTCGCCGTTGGGCCGAGGAGGCGTTGCAGCGCGAGCATTATGGCTTTGTCGTCGTACGCCTGGTTATAGAGGCCGATGGTCGTATGTCGCAGCTCGGCATCTATCGTAGTCTCGAGCCTAGGCTCGATCGGGAGGCTCTTGGCTTTGTCGCCCTCTTGCCTCGGTGGCGCCCTGCAATCAGACAGGGGAGGGCAGTGCGGGTAGGGTATTACCTCCCGGTTAGGTTCTCTCCCAAGACACCGCTCACGGACAGAGCATTGATCAACTAGAATAAATATCCATCACAAACTAAGACAAGATACAACAATGAGTGTGCGCTCTTCTCTGGCGAGCCTAATGGCAACAACCCTGTTGCTGTTAGGCTCGTGTGCATCTACCCCTAGCCAAGGAGGCCAAGATGTCCTCGGCTGGGTCAATCCCTTCGTGGGTACTGGTGAGCATGGGCACACCTTCCCGGGGGCTACGCGTCCCAACGCTATGGTGCAGTTTAGTCCCGATACCCATCTGCTCGGGTGGGATGCCAGCAGTGGTTACCATGCCTCCGATAGTGTGATCTATGCCTTTAGCCTCACGCACCTCAGTGGCACGGGCATTGGCGACTTGGGGGATGTGGCTTTGCTCCCGTTCTCCGGGGTCGATAGCCTCAAGCCCGTGGCGCGCTTTGACAAGGCTACCGAGGTGGCCAGCCCAGGCTACTATGCCGTAACGCTCGACAACTTTGACATTCGAGTAGAGCTGACCTCTACCTCCCGCGTGGGGCTGATGCGGGCGCACTACGGACAGGCGCAGTCGCGTAGGCTCATGCTCGACCTGGGGCATATCCTGCAGCCCAACTGGGGGCATCGTGTGGTGCGCAATGACCTTGAGATAGTCGATGCCAGCACGATACGAGGTACCTATTATACTCGGGGCTGGGCCGAGCACCATCAGATGAGCTATACCCTGCACCTCTCTCAGCCTGCCGACAGCCTACTGCTCTACTGCGATGGTGTCCCCAATCGTATCGCTGAGTACCCTTACCTCCTGAGCGATAGCGTAGACCTCAAGCTACACCTCTTCTTGCCCGATGGTGATGAGCCCTACCTGGTCAAGGCGGGTCTCTCGCACGTCAGCCCCGAGCAGGCCGAGAAGAACCTCCAGGCCGAGCTCCCTCATTGGAACTTTGACCAAGTCAAGACCGAGTCTGAGGACGTATGGCGCTCGGTGCTCGGCAAGATCAAGATCGAGAGCCAAGATACGGCTGTGCTGACCAACTTCTACACGGCTATGTACCACGCACATATCGCCCCCTACAACTACCAGGATGTAGATGGGTCGTTTCGTGGGATGGACAAGGCCATTCATCAAAACGCAGACCCTGCCGATGGGCACTATACGGTGTTTTCCCTCTGGGATACCTACCGCACCCTGCATCCCCTCTTGACCATTATAGATCCCGATAGAGCTTTGCGCTATGGCCGTAGCCTGGTGAGCGACTATACCGAGGGAACGATCCTGCCCCGCTGGCCACTGGCCTCCAACTATACCGGCTGTATGCCTGGCTATCATGCCGTGAGCGTGCTGGCCGACCTGGTCGGCAAGGGGCTAGCCTCGGGCGAAGACCTCGCT
>JBGYQR010000144.1:0-7644 GCA_041839075.1 Porphyromonas sp. | reverse complement strand
TAGTTCGGGGTACATGAGGATAAATTTATTAGTGTGGGACATAAATCACATGTGCTAAGCACATACAAAGCTATGAATTTTTAATGCGTCAGCCCTGCGTGTCAAGCCCTGATTTAATCTCTAGTTAATCGCTCTAGGGCGTGTCGCATTTGTCCTCATCCGCACAACCAGGGAGGCCTAACACGCTTGGCATATTATACTATAATAACGTCTCTACAATAGTGCGTGTGAATGCATACTATACTACGCACGCTTGCATACTATAGTATGCGCTCCTGCATACTATAGTGTGCGAGGATGCATACTATAGTGTGCAAGAGGATTGAGTGCAGTGTGCAGGAAGGGGCGTGCGACAATGAGGCGTCTTGCTCATAGCTTCGCCTAGGGTCTCGTATATCTCTATGGTAGGGCGTCAGGCTCAGAAGCCTCGTTCGTGTACAGCGCAAGACTTACGACAAGAGCAAGGGGAGCGAACGTATAGAAACTCAGTATTATATCTCCAGCTTAGCTTGTGATCAGATTGTGCTCATAGCTCAGTCTATTCGTAGCCACTGGAGTATCGAGCACCAGCTACACTGGCACCTGGATGTAACCTTTGGTGAAGACCAATGTCGCGCCCGCAGAGATCATTCCGCTACGAACCTTAACTTGCTACGTAAGTACGCCTTAGCTATTGCCACGCAAAGGCTAGGAGCGCTCAAAACTCCATCACGAAGGTAGCCCCGCCAGCACTAGGGCGGTAGCGCAGATTACCTCCGTGCAGGCGCATGATATAGCGCGACAAGCTCAGGCCTATACCCGAGCCGTGCTCCTTGGTCGAGAAGAATGGAATAAACATACACGAGCGCACCTCCTCACCAATAGGTTCTCCAGAGTTATAGATCTCCACACACGGGCGGGTATGCTGTCCCAACAGGAGGCTAATGCGTATCTCTCCCCCAGGGGTAGTAGCATCGAGGGCATTGCGCAAGAGGTTGTGCAAGACCTGGTGGATGAGGCTTGCGTCGGCTTCAACCTCGAGATCATCCCCCACGACAGAGAGACGGATAGCACGCGCCGTTATCTCGCTAGCAAGAAGTCGGGTCGTGCGCTGCACCTCCTCCAGCAGAGAGAGCGTAGCTAGCTGTGGCTGAGGCACCGAGGAGAAGCGTCTATACCGCTCAACGAAAGAGATCAAATGCCCCGAGGTATTGGAGATGGCCTCTATGGCCTCTCGGCTAGAGGGCGATACTCTAGCGAGGTCTTCGTCCGAGAGGAGGACTTCGGAGATGGAGCGGATGGGGGCGATAGAGTTCATGATCTCATGCGTCAGCACCCGAGTTAGCCTAATCCACGCATCGGTTTCGTGCCGATCGAGGTCGCCCTCTATGTCGCTGAGGATGATGATACGAAGCCTATCGCCCCTATGAGTTACCTCAGAGAGAGATAGGCTTAGCTGTCGGCTCTCCCGATCGGAGTAAATTGTCTGCAAGCAGGTATCCCCGTGGCGCATCGAGAGGAGGGTCGCCGTCAGCTCGGGATAGACGCTCTCTAGTCTACGGATATGCCCTAGCAAGGGGACGGAGAGGAGCCTAAGAGCAGCTTCGTTGGCATAGCGCACTAGCCCCTCCTGCTCGACAATGACGACACCCGTAGGCACCTGAGAGAGGATGTCGGAGAGGAAGGCTTCGCTAGTGCGCATATCCTCTCGGGCAGAGAGGACGATGGTCTTAATGCGATTGAGCACCTCGCTGGTGAGGCGTCCGTCGCGAGGCGATAGGCGGTAGCTATAATCGCTATTCTCTATCGCCTTGAGTATCACCCCGACACTCGCCCTATGGCGACGTAGCTTGTCGTAGAGGAGAGCGACAACGCCCCCTAATCCACAGATCAAAAGGCTCGCCCACAGCCCCTCCCCCCAATAGACCGCCAGCAAGGCCGAGGCGACAAGGGCAAGCGAGAGATAGAGATAGCGTGCCATAGGGTATATAAGAGGTTAGCGCCGAGAAGCTTGCCACTGCTCGGCCATCTGGGTTAGCTCGATGAACTGCTCCACCCCAAGCTGCTCGGGACGTAGCGAGAAAAGCGGGTGGTCAAAACAAGGGTAGTCCCCACCGAAAAGCGCCTTGGTGGAGTTGCGTAAGGTCTTGCGACGCTGATTGAAGGCTGTCTTGACCATGGTCTTAAACGCTGCCTCACTACACCCCAGGTCTCTACGGCCATTACGCACCAGGCGTATGACACCGCTCTTGACCTTAGGAGGAGGGTTGAATACATGCTCATCAACCGTAAACAGGTACTCAACATCGTACCAAGCCTGCAAGAGGACGCTCAGGATCCCATAGTCTTTGTTGCCTGGAGGCGAAGCCAGACGCATAGCGACCTCCCTCTGGAGCATGCCCGAGCAAACAGGTATGCGCTCGCGGTGCTCCAAGAGGCGAAAGAAAATTTGACTGGAGATATTGTATGGATAGTTGCCTATCAGGGCAAAAGGAGCCCCCCCCTCAACGCACCTATCCAGGTCGATGCTGAGGAAGTCCCCAGAGATGATACGCCCCTCAAGGAGGGGGAAATGCTTCAGAAGGTAAGCAACGCTCTCAGTGTCTATCTCGATGACCCGAGTATCGTAGCCCTTGCTGAGGAGAAACTGCGTGAGCATACCCATACCAGGGCCTATCTCAAGCACGGGGAGGTCTCTGTGTCCAGAGAGGGTGTCGGCGATACGCTCAGCGACATTGAGGTCTGTGAGGAAGTGCTGTCCGAGAGCTTTTTTGGCTCGTACCTGTATCATAGGCAGGAAGGATGAGGGGTGGAGTGAAGAGACCGCTGGAGCACAAGTAGGCTCTCGGGGCCCATATTAAAGAGGAGGTCGAGCATACTGAGGTTAGGCACAAACCCCAGCCTATCCGCATACGGCTGATAGTAGGGCTGTGGGGCGAAGCAGACGTCTAGGCGTGGATGCTTGGGCCGTATGCCATAGCGCCAGTCCGAGGCCTCGGGCGTATCGCTCGGGGGGAGGAAGTCGGTCGTCTCTTGCCAAGAGACTTCTAGCCCCACCAGGCGAGCGAGCGTATCGGTAAGCTCCTGATTCATATCCCACAGACGCGTATGAGCACGCTCCCAAATGGGGCGTAGGTCATCCCAGTAATACTCAAAATAGGGGCTAGCTCCATAGGCCGTAACGATAGCCTGAGCGTGCCGATGGCGCCAGCTCCCATGCTCCGAGAGGCGCACCTCTCGAATCGGGATAGATACTCCGCCCGAGTGCTCGACAGGGATGGTAAGCGCCTGTACCCCTTGCGCCGTCAGGATATGGCACCTATTGCGATAGGTCTGCTTGAGGTAGCTCTCCGAGGCCTCGATATACACCACCTGTCCCTGGGCGCCCATTAGATGAGCGAAGTACTGCACCGGGGGGGCATAGGCCGTAGAGAGGAGGAGTGCCATCAGGAGGAGGCTAACTAATCGGCATTGACCAAGCGTAGCATACGCCCGAGTCTAAGCATACCAGAGAAGAGACCCTGCTCGTCGTTGATAGAGAGCCATATCAAGGCGGGCTGTCCTACGATATGGTCTTCGGGGACAAAGCCCCAGGCACGACTATCAGCCGAGTTGTGCCTGTTGTCGCCCATCATAAAGTAGTAGTCCATCTCGAAGGTATAGTGCGTCGCCTCCTTGCCATCTATGTAGATAGTCTCTCCGCGACGCTCCAGCTGGTGTCCTTCGTAGGCACGTATGCAGCGCTCGTAGAGGAGGTAGTTGTCTGAGGTGAGGGCTACTCGCATCCCCCGACGAGGGATGACTAGGGGGCCATAGTCGTCCACAGACCAGCCCTTGTTGAGCCCCAGCGGATAGGTCAGCCCTAGTTCGCTTGTATGAGGCACGCGCTTAATCGCCTTGACCCACTGCTCTCCCTCCAGCTGAGCTCGCATAGCACTGGTTAGGGGCATCTCATAGACGAGCCCGTAGTCGCCCTGGTGCTCTGAGCGAGCAGTGCCCAGAGGCTCGAGCACATCCTGGTAGCCATGCCCTTCGTAGACGTCGCGGTAGTTGATCTCGAGCCTATCGAGGATATCCTTGCCCAGGGGGGTACCATCGGTCTGCACAAAGTAATTGAGTTGTAGTTGCGAGGGATTAGCCATGGCCTTACCATCGATATAGACCTGAGCATCTATGATCTGCAGGGTATCCCCTGGCATACCGATACAGCGCTTGACGTAGTGATCACGACGATCTACGGGGCGGTATATCACATCGCCAAACATAGCCCGATTGCTCCAGACCTGCTCTCTACCATAGAGGGCACAGAGGGTGAGGTAGTCGGGATTGGGCATGTTCAATGCAACCGTATCACCTGCGGGGAAGTTGAAGACCACCAGGTCGCCACGCTCCACCTGCCCTGTCCCCTTGAGACGACGATAACTAAGCGTAGGCGTCGTGCTATAACTCTCGGATGACAAGAAGCGGTTGTGCACCAGCGGCAGAGCAAGTGGCGTCATAGGCATACGAGGCCCATACTTGATCTTACTCACAAAGAGATAGTCTCCGGTCAGGAGTGTCTTCTCCAGCGAGGAGGAGGGGATGGCAAAGTTTTGGAAGAAAAAGGTAAAAACAAACGTTACCGCTACCACCACATAGACGACGTCCCCGACGATCGCGATGGTATGCCGAAGTAGTTTGTTGGGATGATTGCGCCCCCAACCCCAATGGATGTACTTGAAGAAGTAATAATCCACCACCAAGGGCAAGGCCACCAGCCAGCCCCAACCTGCCCAAAAGGCAAAGAGGAGGGTCAGCACCACTGCCACAATGCCCGAGGCGATACGTATCCTACGCCTTAGGGGAGTTTCGTTTGGGTCAAAATGCTGTTTCATCGTCATGTGCAAGTTAGAGTGATGCGAGTATGTCCGCCATCGTTGGCGTCGATTGGGGATGCTGAGCCATGTACTCGGCAGCAATGACAGCCCCAAGGGCAAAGCCCTCGCGCTTGAAAGCCTGATGCGTGAGCGTGATGCTATCGACCTCTGAGGTATAGGCTACCGTATGTATGCCTGGCACCTCCCCCTCACGGATAGACGCGATCGGGATAAGCCCCGGGGTCGCCTCCCTCTCCACTACCCACCCCTCCAGATCAGGACGCTCCCCGAGGAGCTCCTCAGCCAGGGTGATGGCCGTCCCGCTAGGGGCATCGAGCTTATGAATGTGGTGGGTCTCGGTGATGGAGGTCAGGTACTGAGGTTGCTTACGCATCAGGGCAGCAGCCTTGCGGTTGATCTCCATGAAGAGGTTCACCCCTATGCTGAAGTTGGACGCCCAGCAAAAGCCTGCCCCACCCTCCTTGGCCACCTTGTAGCGTAGCGCCTTGAGCTCCTCTGCCCAACCCGTAGTCCCCGACACCACGGGGACGCCGCTGTCAATACAGCGCACGCAGTTGCCAAAGGCTACCGATGGGCGCGTAAACTCAATGGCGACATCTACACCCGCTCCATTGACCCTCGTCCAGCCATCCTGCGCCCCTTCGTCTATGACCACCGCGATGGTATGCCCACGCTCTAGAGCGATGCGCTCTATCATCTTGCCCATACGGCCATAGCCGATGAGGGCTATCCTCAATGCTTTCATTGTCCTATCGTTTGAGTAGTAGTGGTATCCCAGAGCTAGCGCACCAGGCGTAGCTCTCCAAAAAACTGAGGTCTGTGAAATGCTGGTGCGTCCTCCTCGATAGGTGCCCAGCTGAGATAATGCGGATGCGCTGTGCCATCAGCACACTTGTACAGATTGCCCCAAAGACTGCTGGGGTACTGCCCACTATCATACCCCAATAGGCGCCAGGGGATGATGGCTGTTAGCTCCCAGGTATGTAGCCCTTCCTCGTCACGTTTCTCCCCCTTATAGGTCGCCCAGCGCTGGATAGCACTATACTCCTCGGGAGTAAAGCGAGTGCCCTCTGTGGGCGAAGCGTGGTGCGAGGCATAGCAGACACCGGCGGCATTAAACTCAAAGTTGATATACGCCTCTCCGCGCTCACGTTGCAGGAAGATCTCGACACAACTATCCTCGTGTACATAACAACCATCGTGCTCAGCCAGAGTGCGCAGGTCTAGGCTACGTACGTCGTAGTGCACGAGCAGACCAAGTTCGCAATGCCCTAGCGTAGCCACACAAACAGGCTGGTAGGGATACTGATCAGCCCAAGGGCGTGTACCTATATAGACACGACGTCCCCTCTCATGAAGCAGGGAGGAGACGTGCTTGAGGTCATTGGTCCAGCAGGCTAGATAAGGGATGTCTATTTGTTTCATAAGACAAGCGAGGGGATGTTATAGGAATGGATGGTTACTCAATACCGCTAGACTAGAGATGATGCCAAAGACTCCCAGCCCCCAGAGGACAAGCGCCACAGAGTAGTTGATGTAACGTACCCCCCTCATCCCCAGACGCGCCGAGAGGATGCTCACGAGCGAGGTAAGCACCGTCCACCAAAGCATACAACCTATGGCAATGCTAATGAGGGCGACCCAGAGGGTCAGAGAGGGATATATGGTAGGCTGCACGAACTGAAATCGAGCATACAGCGGTAAGATCAGCAACAGGATAAGCGGGTTACATAGGGTGACGCCCAAGGCTCGTACCACGATGCCTAGCCCCCTAACCTTGCTCAGGCGCTTGGGAGCAGAGTCTTTGATACCCTTCCTTTTGGCTTGGATGAATACAAAGGCACCAAATATCAAGAGGAATACGCCCCCGATGAGACGGAGCAACGTATCGTGATCAAGCACTAGACCCAGGATATACTCCACGCCCAAGTAAGCCAGGAAGCAATAAAACACGTCACTGATCATCGCTCCTACTCCTACCAAAAGTCCCTCTTTGCGCCCACTATACAATGTCTCTCGCAGGCACATAATACCGACGGGACCCAGTGGAGCCGAAATGATGACGCCTATGATAATACCGTATATAACTGTCTCTATCATACAACACGTGTGTATCACCTCATCAGCGACACACGATTGCAAAGATAGCAAAAAGACCCAACCCCCTCCCCCCCCACCATGCCCCTTCACATCCCTCTCCCACTCAAGTGCTGATACCGAACGATTGCACCTCACAGCGGATCACTCCGACGCACTGGGGGACAATCGCGCCAACATCATCCCCCATTTGGGAGATGTTGATCTTCCGGCAAAAAGATGTTGATCTCCCAAACGATAGTTCAACATCTTTTTGCCGGAAGATCAACATCTTTTTTTAGAGAGAAAAGTAGTACGTTTTTTTAGGGGTAGTAGGCTCCCTCCTCCCAGAGCTGACGCATGCGCAACGTCATGCACCAGCCCTGGGCGTACTACCTCCGCTCTCAGTGCAGCGGAGCCTAAGTCTATCTTCTTTATGCCATCCCCTCTTCTATTCAAAAAAATAGACCTCTATTGGGTCTACTCTCCAATACCCAAGCGATGGCAAACAAGCAAGCCCCCAAGACCAGATGATGATCTTGGGGGCTTGTCTCTTGAGTATGGCTATTATTTAACGCGAATTCGGCGTAAGAAATGGCCGTTTTCTACGCTGCCATAGAGGAATAGTTGATCCCTGGCTTCTTGTCGGAGAACTGATACGCCATGAGAGCTGTAGCCAGGTTGATATAGAATCCATTGATAGATCTGTGTC
>JBGYQR010000143.1:0-5696 GCA_041839075.1 Porphyromonas sp. | reverse complement strand
TCCTATGGGTGTGCAGTCCGCATGCGCAGCTGGGTGCTTCACCATCGCGGTCAATACGGGTCCGTTGGATGATGCCGTGCTTTGGGATCATGGCGCTGACCTGGTCTTCCCCGATATGGCGACACTTGCTGGTGCCTTGCCTACCATCCTAAAAGGTCAGGCATAGCACGAGGGGGATATGCCTCCCTCTCATGTGGCGTCTCGGAGGATCGCTGGCGATTGATACCCGAGCTCTTAACCTCTCAGTGAATATGAAGTATATAGTTGCCCTACTTAGCGTCCTGTCTTTATGCTTCGCCTTTGCGCTCCCCGCTGGCGCACAGGCTCCTATCTCCATTACAGTGCTTGAGCCAGAGCAGCCCCGTATCGAACCTCGCCAGGAGCGCTATGCCCTCGTGCGACCATCGACTGGGGAAGTGCTTTGTCTTGGTGATACCATCGAAGAGCTTCGTACCAATCGGTGGAGTTGCTATTATGTCCGGCAAAAGGACCTGTGGGGCGTGATCGCTCCCGATGGCGTATGGAATGTGCCGTGCATTAGCACCCAGCGTCCGGACTGGGGGCGGCTGGGGGATGAGCAAGAAATCTACTGGTATGTTTACAAAGACGGTCGTACGGGGATTTATGGGCTGGTGCCCCAGGGGGGGCGGTCGGAGTGGAAGGAGATAGTTCCGGTAGAGATGAACCAGATTCGCCCCTGGGACATAGGCCGGCAATTTTATTTCTGGATCCGAACACGGCGCTATACCTATGATGGGCGAGGGCTGGTGCTATCGGGATTGTATGATAGTTGGGGCAGAGAGATATTCCCAACGACTTACTCGCGTATAGAGCTACTGGGGAGAGAGGAGTTGCTCATTGATGATGGCGCGCGGGTGTGGAGCTATCGGGTGGATGACGTCCTAGAGGGGAGGACCGCTAGCGGTTATGCCCAGGAGTACCGCCAGCTCTTCAAGCAAGACGGCATGGGGCTATGGGCCCTGACGATGTCGGGCGTGCTCAAGATGGAGTCCTACAAATGGGGGACGGCTCATCGCTATGAGCTCACCGATATAGATAGCTGCCAGGTCTATCACGATGGGCTATTTATGGTCAGCTCGAGAGGTAAGCAAGGGCTTATGCGTCTTAGACAAGGAGAGCTCTCAAGCCTTATCCCGCCGATGTACGACGAGCTACGGCCACGTCTCAATACCGATCGAACCCTAGTGCGTCAGGGGGATAGGTGGGGAGTAGTCGATACACTCAATCATAGCCTTGTCCCGATCGAGTATGACGAGCCTCCGCGTGAGTATAGATATGATCGAGACGTCTACGTCCTGCGACAAGGAGACAGAGAGTTGTACTACAACCTGCGAGACAAATGCTTTGTTATTCCCCGGGAAGAATGAGGCCGATTGTCTGAGCCCAGAGACGCCAGGCTCCTTCGGCTTGTAGCTCAAGCATAGCATACCCATCGATGACGCGGGCCTGCTGTGCTTGGGCTTGTCGCATAAAGCCCGTAGGCGAAGGGGCGTAGATGAGGTCGTAGCAAAGGTGCTGAGACGTGAGGCAGTGGTAGGGGATAGGTGGCTGCTCGCCTGCGTGTAGCCCTACGGGGGTGGCATTGACCAGGAGCCTATGCTGGGGCAAGAGCACTTCGAGGTCGGCATAGCTATATTGCCCAGCCTGGGCATGTCTGCTGATATAGAGGTGGGGGATCCCCAGGCGGTGGAGCACATAGCCCACGGCACGCGCTGCTCCCCCAGTGCCTAGGACGAGGGCTCGCTCGGGGCGCTCATCCCCCAGCCAGCGAGAGAGCGAGACCTCAAAGCCATATACATCGGTATTGTGGGCGACAATAACTTTGCCTCCCTCTCGAATGACTAGTACGTTGGCCGCGCCGATGGCTTCGACCTCGGGGCTGAGGTGCTGGCAGTAGCGTAGCACATCGGTTTTGTAGGGAGAAGTAACGTTGAGCCCGACCAGTTCGGGCATCTCCTCCAGGAGGCCTGGGAGCTCCTCTATCGTCTCCAGCTCGTACAAGCCGTAATGTGCCTCTAGCCCGAGGCGAGCAAAACGCTCAGCGAAAAGTTTCGCTGAGCGTGAATGCCCGATGGGTTTGCCGATGAGACCGAAGCGTAACATCGTAGGTAACGGTTTACTTCAAGCCCAGATAGATGGCGCACGTGCCAGGGAAGAGTACCCTATGGAAAGCCTCGGAGAAGCCCGCCTCTAGGAGGATCTGTACCATCGCTTCACGCTGCGGTACAGCAGCAATGCTCTCGGGGAGATAGCTATATGCGCGTTCGTCCTCGGAGATAAACTTCCCCACCATAGGGATGACCTTGCGCGCGTAGAGCGAGTAGCCCCAGTGGAGCAGCGGGTTGGTCGGTTCGGTTAGCTCGAGGATAACGACAGGCTTGCCAGGACGGAGCACTCGATGGATCTCTCGGGCTGCCTGGGGGATGTCGGCAAAGTTGCGTATGCCAAAGCCAATGGTCGCAGCATCGAAGCTATTGTCCTCAAGCGTTAGTGCCGTGCAGTCTTCGCGGGCAAAGCTGATGCGCTCATCGAGCCCCAGCTCTCTGACCTTGTCGAGACCAATGCGCATCATCTCCTCAGAGATGTCTATCCCCAGCACCGAGCTGGCCGAGGGGAGCGTCTGGAGGAGCTCGATGGCCAGGTCGCCCGTCCCCGTGGCTATGTCGAGGACGCGCTGTGGCTCGTAGGGGCGCAGTAGGTCTATACCACGCTTGCGCCACTTGCGATCTAACCCGAGGGATATGATCCTATTGAGCTTGTCGTAGGTGGGCGCGATGTGGTTAAACATGCGCTGGACCTGGCTGGTCTTATCTTCCTGGTCGTCGTATGGCGTGATGCTCATTGTAGTGCAGCTCGTACATTGGCCTGGATACGCCCGGCGATGTCGTCGCTCTCCTCGGGAACGAAACCTCGCCCTGTAACCTGCTCGTACAGCTCGATGTAACGTGCCGATACGCTCTGGCAATACTCGGGAGTCATCTCGGGGACAACCTGCCCCTCCTTCCCCTGGAAGCCGTTTTGGATCAACCACTGGCGAACAAACTCCTTGGACAATTGGCGTTGCTCCTCGCCCCTCTCGAAGCGCTCGGCGTATCCCTCCTGGTAGAAGTAGCGCGACGAGTCGGGCGTATGGATCTCGTCTATGAGATAGATCTTGCCATCGCGCTTGCCAAACTCATACTTGGTGTCTACGAGTATCAGCCCTCGCTCCTTGGCCATCTCTTGTCCGCGGGCAAACAGGGCGTAGGTGTAGGCCTCCAGTTGCTCGTAGTCCTCCTGGCTGACGAGCCCCTGGGCGATGATCTCCTCTCGGGAGATGTTCTCATCATGTCCCTCGTCGGCCTTGGTCGTGGGGGTAATGATGGGGGAGTCAAAAGCCTGGTTTTCCCGCATTCCCTCGGGTAGCGTGATGCCACAGAGGGTACGCTCGCCAGCGGCATAGGCTCGCCAGGCACTACCCGTGAGGTAGCCACGTATGACCATCTCTACCTTGAAGGGCTCGCAGTGAAGCCCCATCGATACCATAGGGTCAGGCGTAGAGGTCAGCCAGTTGGGGACGATGTCTTTGGTTGCCTCGAGGAAATAGGTCGCAATCTGGTTGAGGACTTGCCCCTTGAAGGGTATCCCCTTGGGCAATACCACATCAAAGGCCGATATGCGGTCAGTGGCTACCATGGCCACCTGCCCCCCCTCGAGGAAGTAAACATCACGCACCTTGCCGTGATATACGCCTGTCTGCTGAGGGAAGTTAAAGGATGTCTGTACTAATGTCTTGCTCATTTGTTTATAGGGTCTTGTTGGGTGATGTGGCTGGGGGTAGGCTCTGCCTGTTCCCGCTTGTCGCACTCGTCGTAGACGTCTACGATCTGCGCGACCAATGGATGGCGCACGATGTCGGCCTGCTCCATCTCTACGAAGCTGATACCGCTCACCGAGTGGAGCTTGTCTATGGCATCTCGGAGCCCGCTACGTTGCCCCCGAGGGAGGTCTACCTGGGTAAGGTCTCCGGTGATGATCATCTTGGAGTTTGCCCCCAGGCGGGTGAGAAACATCTTCATCTGCTGAGGGGTAGTGTTTTGCGCCTCGTCGAGGATGATGACGGCATCGCTCAGCGTGCGACCACGCATGAAGGCCAGTGGCGCTATCTGTATCACCCCGAGGTCGAGATAGTCCTTGAGCTTGGGGGCGGGGATGAGCTCCCCTAAGGCATCATAGAGCGGTTGGAGGTAGGGGTCTAGCTTGTCCTTCATCTCCCCTGGCAGGAAGCCCAGCTTCTCGCCTGCCTCTACGGCTGGGCGCGAGAGTATGATACGGCGTACTTGGCGAGCCTTGAGGGCTTTGACAGCCAGGCAAATAGCCACAAAGGTCTTGCCCGACCCGGCTGGCCCTGTCGCCATACAAAGATCCCTAGAGGCAAACTCCTCAACCATGCGCTTTTGGTTGCGTCCGCGGGCGTAGATCGCCTTGCCATGCAGGCCGTGTATGATTAGGTCGCTGGGCTCTAGCGAGGAGGGGGGAGATTGGTCTTTGCGCCTAACGACCGAGATGATGTGCTCCTCGGTGAGGTGGTTGAAGTGGACACAGATCTCCTCAAGTCGCTCGATGATCTTTAGGAGGTTGTCGGCCTCTTCGCCTGAGGCGAGTATCTTGATGACGTTGCCATGCAGACGGAGCTTCGCCCTAGGGAAGAGGTTACCGAGGGTGGAGAGGTTGCATTTGTTTTCTCCTGCAAACTGCTCTATGTCTGCGTCTTCGAGGACGTATATACGCTCTATCATAAGTGTCTCGGGGGCTAGTCTCTGCTCAGGGGGAGGAGCATCGCTTTGATGCGCTGAGCCCAGTCGGGGTGCTTACTCATCGCCTCCTCTAGGGTAATGGGCATACGCCATTCCCAACGCTGATGCGGGTTGTCGGGGTGGTTGATCTGCTCGTCCTGGGGTGCTTGTAGGTGTAGCGACTTGTCTATGCTCATCCAGTCCTGGATGGGCAAGACGACAAACATCGCCGGGCTGGCTATGTGAGCCGCTACGATGGCGGCGCAGATCTCTTCGCTGGGCGAGGTAGGGGTGAGGTCGCTGTATGGGAGCTGCTCGGTGATGTAGTTGCCCTGCTCGTCGCTGGTGAGCGCCTGCCACCAGGCTCTCAGAGGTGGCATGTCGTGGGTCGAGGTCGTGCAGATGGCGTTGTATGGAAGCTGAGCGAGGCGCCCTAGGCCACTGCTGGTGGGCGTCTTGGGCATACGCTCGAGCTCGAGGGTCATGATCTGAAGCTCCTCCAGCACCTCAGGTACCGAGGCAGGTATCATCCCCAGGTCTTCGGCGCACACGAGCATATCGGTACTCTCCAGGAGGGGGAGGATGCGCCTCGTGGCCGTGCGCTTCCATAGCTCGTTGTGCACCTCATAGAAGTAGTGCTGGCTGAGCTGTGACCACCGCGCTTGTAGCCCCTTGCTCCAGTGGGCAAAGGCCTTGGTCTGCTCGTAGCAGATACGTGGGTGGTAATAGCCTGGCTGGGTCATGTCCTCCACGAGGGCGATCTCCTTACAAGCCTCCACTAGAGCGGCAATGGTGGGCGCGCCACCGGGCACGCTCTCGGGGGAGAGCTGCTCATACTCGCTCTGACGTGTCGAGGCAAGGCGGTACCACGACTTGCCGAGTGGGATCAAGAGACCAGCC
>JBGYQR010000142.1:0-19241 GCA_041839075.1 Porphyromonas sp. | reverse complement strand
CGTCAATAACGGGATACGCCACATAGGGCAAGACTGGGGCGTAGACCATGCCCCCGAGGTGGACTATGATATGGCCGGGGAGATACGCGTGATCAAGGGAGCCGAGGCGGTGAGGTTTGGGGCTGGTGCCCTCGGTGGGGTCATCGAGATGAAGCCCCCCAGGCTCCGCTATCAGACGAAAAGTCTCCAGGGCGAAGTCTCCACCACCTACGCCTCCAACTCCAGGCAGATACAGGGCATGGGGCGCCTCTCGGGTGGCCTCGGCAAGCACTGGGCTTGGCGCCTGCAGAGCTCGCTCCTGCGCTCGGGCGACCGCCATACGGCAGAGTACTATCTGCAAAACACGGGAGAGGCCAAGTGGAGCCTAACCAGCCAGCTGGGCTATAAGCGAGGGCGATGGCAGAGCGAGCTCACCTATGGGCTGTACCGCACCAAGCAGGGGACCATGTTTCAGTGGCAGATCGGTAGCGAAGACCTCTTCAAGAAACGGCTAGAGCTCGGTCGCCCTATACTCAAGCCAGGTGAGGTAGAGCGCTTTACCTACGACATCGACCTCCCCTACTCCCAGGTCAGCCACCACCAGCTAGGGCTCAATACCCTCTATCGCATAGACGAGCAGCAGCGCCTCTCCCTCAACCTGGGCTACCAGCAAGACCAGCGCGAGGAGTACCACCACCGACGCAACAACCTCTCCCACATCCCCGAGTACAGCATGACGCTGACCTCTGCCGATGGTGAGCTCAGCTACCGCCACGAGGGCCTGCTCGGCCTAACGACAGAGCTCGGAGCCGTGGGACACCTCGGGCACAATGCCAACCTAGAGGGTACGGGCGTCGTGCCTCTGATCCCCAACTACGCCGAGCTACAAGCTGGAGCCTACGCCTGGCAAAAGCTCAGCCTCGGACGGCTGGCTCTCGAGTGGGGCGGGCGCTATGAGTTTCGGTTCGTCAATGCCGATGGGCACGATTACAACGGGGAGCATTACAGCGCATCCAATACCTACGACCTATGGGGCGGTCAGCTCGGGGCGAGCTACCACTTCACCCCCGACCTTCGCCTGGTCACGAGCCTAGGGCTGACGCAGAGAGCTCCGCACGTCTTCGAGATGCACAGCAATGGTATCGACAAGGCCTCGGGTGTCTATGCCTCGGGCAACCCCGACCTCAAGCCAGAGAGCGGATACAAGTGGGTGCTGGCCCTCGAGGGCAAGAGTCCTCGTTTAGACTGGTCTATCGAGGGCTTCGTACAGCAGATTAGGGACTATATCTACTACGCCTATGCTGGGGAGACGCGCCGTATGCTCTCGGGCTACTACCCCCTGTTCCTCTTCAGACAAGAGCACGCTCGGTTTGCTGGGGCAGACCTCAAGGTCGAGTGGAGCATCCTGCCTGGCCTGCCTCTGAGCTATGGCCTGCAGGGAGGGTATATATGGGCCAAGACGACCTCGGGCATTTACCCTCCAGGCCTACCGCCTCTGAGGATACGCCAGTGGCTGGCCTACGAGAGAGCCATCAGCCAGACGCTCAAGCTATCGGCCAGGCTTGCCCACTCCTGGGTGGCCAAGCAAAACCTCTTCTCCCCCTCTACCGACCTGGTGGACTACACCCCGCCAAGCTACCAGCTCTGGAGCGCCAGCTGCAAGCTGACGGCACGGCTCAAGGGTAGCTCTCAGCTCGAGCTCGAGGTCTCGGGGAGCAACCTAGCCAACAAGCTATACAAGGACTACACCAACCGCTTTCGCTATTATTTCCACGACCTAGGCCGCGACCTCAGGGTGCGCCTCTCTTACATATTCTGACCAAATCATTTATCCCAAATAACTTAACTCAAAAACAACGTATGAAAAAATTGCTTTCGACACTCAAGCAGGTAGCCTACGCTACGCTGACCGTTGGGCTGCTCCTCTCCGCCGGAGCTTGTAGCAAAGATGACCTCGAAAAGAAGGTTACCCCCAAGGGCTCTACCGACGAGCGAAAATCCAAGGCGCACGGAGACCCCGTCAAGGCTGTCCTCACCCTATACAGGGGGCACCTGCACGGCATCAAGGGCTTCCACCAGGACCCCGACATCGCTGGCGTCAAGCACCTCAAGGCCACCCAGACCATCGTCTGTAAGTATGAGAAAACAGGCGAACAAGACGCCCACAAGCGCGACATCTACGCCTGGCGCCTCAGCCGTGAAAACGGAGCCACCGACAAGCTGCGCGTCCTCTTTGGCAACTACAAGGGGCAGGACTACGACTACCCTGAGGTATGCACCTACACGGCTGTGTATGGGATGACCATCCGCTACTTCGATGCCAACGACCAGGACATCACCCATCAGTTTGTAACCAAGGGGCAAGAAAACATTCACCAGCACTTCTTCATCCCCAAAAACATACAGCCCTTCTACAACCAGATCACCTGGGACAGCCCCGAGGTCAAGGACCTGGTAGAGCCCTACGACGCGATTATCGCCAAGAGGTACAACAAGAAGCTCGCCCCTCAGGGAGACAACCCCGTGCCCCTGGAGAGCTGGAAGCTCTTCTACTATTTTTACAGCGACACCAATCCTTGGGATAGGAGCTACCAGGCCAACGTCTCCAAGCAAAACTCCGACGTGCAGTTCGTCGGCTTCGACAACCCCACTGGTTTCAAGGGCTGGTTTGGGTTCAACAACCCCATCTTCGACCCCCAGGCCTGGAGGCATCAGAGCAAGTGCATGTACTTCACCTTCGACCTCAACATCGAGCTCCTACACGCTGCCGAGAGCAAGACCAGTCGCAACCCCGATGGCAAGCCCTCGCCCTACGATGCTCCCTCCGACAGCCAGCGCCAGAGCGACCTCTGGGACGTAGCCCTGTCTATCCCCGTCGTGATCTATGGCACCTCAGAGGACAACATCGTCATCAACGTCAAGGGCAAGAGAATAGCCACCCTAGGCCGAGCCCCTCGTATGGACGAGCTACGCCCACATAGCCAAGACTACGTCAAGCGTATCGCTCTGGCCTACGGCATCTCTGAGCAGGAGGTGCTCGATGATATGTACCTCATCGTAACGGCCGACAGCAAGCATAAGGAGTCGGGCGCAGTCTTCTTCTAATCGTCTGGCCATCCGCCCCATCCCGTCCTGCCCCAGGGCAAGGAGCCTAGGGCAGGACGGGTGGTGCACCAGCCATAAACTGGGCCTCTCCTCCCGCACGACGTGGTGCGAGAGGAGAGGCCTAGTTTGTAGGAGGGCGCTACCGAGCGCCCTGGGCTGATCCGTGGGCTAGAGGCGTGGGGCTAGCGGGCGCACTCCGCCCCACGCCCCCTGGCTTAGGGCAAGAAGGGGCAAGCAGGGGCGAGAAGGGGCAAGCAGGGGCGAGAAGAAAATTTCTCTACCGAGACGTACTAGAGGCACAATATGGTGCCGGGGGCTAACGTTAGTTTTGCATAGGCTGTACCCCAGCCTTGACGGAAACTAACTTAATTAAACGACAGAAAAGAAGATGAAGAAGTTCGTATTGATGCTCGCCCTTGCCCTCCCCCTAGGGACCGTAGCCCTCGCCCAGGATGCCCCCAAGACCAACAAGGCCAAGACAGAAAAGACTTGCTGCACCCAAAAGGACAAGAAGACCGGCGACAAACAAGGCGAAGCCTGTAAGACCGCAGACAAGAAGGACCAAGCCTGCAAGACTGGCGACAAGCAAGACAAGGGTCAGGTAGGCCAAGACAAGAAGCAAGGCTCGTGCTGCAAGGACAAGAAAGGCCAAACCACCACGCCAGACAAGAAGAAGTAACCCCACCTCTCACTAAGCTGAGTACCAACGATAGCCCCACGGGCATCGGAGCCCCCTCGTCCCGCTCGGAATGAGAGGCCTCCGATGCCCGTGGTAGCGTATGGGCCACGGCCCCTACCTCGCCTCTAGACCTCCCCAGCCATTCGTCTAGCTACACCCCCTCGGCGCTCTAGGTTAGAGCCCCTCGGGGCTTAGCCTTAGAGCCCTTTGGGGCTCTAAGGCTAAGCCCTCCGCCCCTACCCTACCCCATCAAAAGGCTCAAAAAACGTCAAGGAAGACCCAGGCTACCCACATCAACAATAAGTGAATAGAAAGGCCGACAAATACATTATCTTTGCTCAACAGCTCTACAACAACCAATAGCTCAAGGCCATACGCCCTCTGACAACATGGAGTATAGACACATCAATTGTTGTATATCTTTGCTTGGAGACCTCCCCCCTCCCTGCCGAGGCACAACCCCTTGGGCAGATCAGACGTATGTGATTGCTTAACCCAACTTTCATAAACAATGATGTGTATGTAGCTGAAACAATTTGATTTACATATGTGATAAACATGTGACAATGGGCCTATATATGACAGAAATAGAACTCAAGAAAATTATCGAAAAGCTCATCGCTCTGCCCAAAGAAACAGAGTGGGTAGAGTTTAAGAGAAACTTCCATAGCTGTCAGGAGATAGGAGAACGCATATCCGCCATCTCCAACAGCGCTCGACTACTGGACAAACCCTTTGGGTACCTCGTCTATGGGATAAGCGATGAAACACATGAGATGGTGGGGACATCCTTTCGTGCCAAGGCGCATAAGGTAGGTAACGAAGAGCTAGAGGTATGGCTACTGAATAGGCTTAGCCCACAGATTGATCTGGAGGTTTATGATATAGAGATGGACAATGGAGCTCGCCTAGCCATATACCGAATACCAGCAACCCCTGGGCGCCCTGTAACATTTATAAATGTAGCTCACATCCGCATAGGGTCATCAACCAGAAAGCTGATAAACTACCCGGAGAAAGAAATAAAGCTCTGGAAAATGTCTGATAGCATCCCTATACATAAGCGCATTGTCAAAGCTGGGCTCTCGGCCACTGAGGTTGTCTCGCTGCTGAGTGTACAGACATATTTTGATCGACTATCCATACCGATGCCCCAGACGACAGATGGGGTCATCGAACGATTTGTACAAGAGCGATTTGTTGTCCAAGGAGAGATCGGCTGGGATATCACAGCTCTGGGCGCCCTCGTCCTGGCCAAGAATCTCAACAGCTTTGACGATCTAACCAGGAAGCAACTCCGCATCATTGTGTACAAAGGGAATAATAAGGTCGAGACAATACGCGAATACCAGGGAGAGAAAGGCTACGCCGTGGGCTTCTCAGAATGGCTAGACTGGATCAATGGACAGCTACCAGCCAACGAGGAAATAGGGCGAGCTCTACGAAAGAGCGTTAGGCTATTCCCAGAGATTGCCATACGCGAATTGCTCGCTAATGCCCTCATTCATCAAGACCTCGACGAGCGGGGCTTCCCTATGGTGGAGATTTATTCTGACCGCATAGAGATTTCTAACCCAGGATTGCCCCTCATCAGCGTAGAGCGATTTATTGACGAGTACGTATCAAGGAATGACACACTCGCTGACATCCTACGCAGGATGGGACTCTGCGAAGAAAAGGGTAGCGGTATGGACAAGGTTATATTCTACAACGAGCTGTACCAGCTCCCTCCTCTAGACATACGGGTGCAAGGCAATAGGACGATTGCCAAGCTCTACTCGTACCGCCCTCTGCGAGAGATCAATAAGCAAGAGAAAGTCATAGCTTGTTACCAACACGCTTGCCTGAAGTATGTGTCTAACGACAAAATGACAAATCAAACATTGAGAGAGCGCTTCGGGATAGATGATCACAACTACTCCATCGCCTCTCGCATCATCAAAGATGCGATGGAGGCAAAACTTCTAAAAGAAGATGACAATGGTAGCAAGTCAAGACGCTTTGCTAGTTATCTCCCATTTTGGGCATAGGCTTGATGAGCCTTTGTATGTGACGGATATGTGATATACCGCTTATTATCAGTATCAAACAATATGAACCAGTGCTGATTATCAGCAATATAGGCCAACGCGTTATATGTGATGGATATGTGATCTATCTCGGATAGGTACAAAGACCTGCCAAGCATAGTGGCTCTAGCAGATAACTCGCCCCTTACCCCTTGCCCCCCTCTACCCTAGAGCCCTTTGGGGCTCTAAGGCTAAGCCCTCCGCCCCTACCCTACCTATCATTTCTTCGTCGCTAGGCTCTTGGCTTCTCCCTGCTAGGCTGGGATGAGCACAAAAAAATATCTCCCGCCGTACCACGAGCGTACGGCGGGAGATATTCATACCTAGATTAAGCTAGGGAGGCCACGGGGACGGGAGCTGTACGCGCCACACCCCAGGGGCCCCTCTGCCACCAGGCTAGAGAGAGAGGGAGGCACCTAGAGCCAGGGAGTTTTGCGTAAACTCACCCAGCCCCCAGCGGTAGCTGAGATCAAGGCTTACCTTACCCAAAGAGCACGAGAGCCCAAGGCCATAAAAGTCTAGCCCCTCGCCCTGATGCTGGTAGCCCGTATGCAAGCCAACCAGTTCGCGGTAGCGATACGAAGCTCCTACCCCTAGGGCGGTCTCCTTGTACGAGGTTACATACCCACCTTGTAGCTGAAGGCCGAGGCTATGATCAGCCCCGAGGCGAGAGGTCGCCCCCAATGCCAAAGAGACGGTAGAGGGCATACGAAAGCGCACTCCATCGCCATAGTCGAGATCCTGCCCGAGATGTGCAACGGCCAGGGTAGCCCTCCACTCGGTAGGCAAAGCGCCCGAAAACCAATCGCCCCTATTGCGGTAGGACAGCCCAAAGCCAAAGGTATAGTTGGTCGTACGCCTGCTCGACACCGAGCGTATCATGCTACCTACGGCATAGGCCGAGAGATGTTCGGTAGCGTTGTAGGCATACCCCAGGTCCAGCACCGTCTGATTGGGCTTGCTGTCTCCCCCGACGTCTACGCCCTGGCCATTAACCCGAGGTATAGACAGCCCCGAGAGATAGCGCACACCAGCCAGTAGAGCATGGCGCTCGTGGAGCCGAACCCCCACAGAAGCTACCCCGAAGGTCTCCCGACCCACCTCGGCATACTTGGGCAAGAGCTCTCCGCCTACATAGACCGAGAGACGAGCCTCCCGAGAGAAGATATGGGTGGGGTTGGTGTAGAGGTGGTTGCTGCTCTGTGTCACGAGATGTGTGCCACCGAGAGCCTGAGTGCGTGCGTCCGCCCCAAACTCCAAGACACGCAGAGGCGCTCCCTCTTGAGCCCACGCCGTTGTGCCGAGCAAGGCCACGAGGGCTACGGCAAGCCTTTTGCAAAGCCTATTCTTTGTCATAATATATGCTATTGATTAACGAGACGATTACTTGACAAACACTTGTTCAAAGCGAGAGAACCCAACGGCCTCCACCACCAGACGGTATGTGTTGGGAGCCAGACGGCTGACGTCGAGCGTAACGACATCGTCCGAGGGGTCGGTGATCTGATGATCAGCCACGACCTTACCCGACATGGAGACGATACGGACGCGTGCGGTCTTGATCCTATCGTTGAGCAAGAGGTTGAGCTTGGTGGTAACGGGCATGGGGTACACCAGCTGCACGGGAGCATCGGCATCAGCCACGACACGCACCTTGACGGCAGTCTCTATGGGACGGCTCACCTGGTCGCTCACCTTGAGACGGATGGTAGCCATGCCCTTCTTGACAGGCGTGAGCTTGAGGGCGTTGTTTACCACGGCTACACCTACCACAGCCTCGTCGGAAGACTGAGCCTCGATGCTCACGGGGAAGTCTGCATCGTAGGCGAAGTTGTTGAGCACAGGCATCTCCAGCCCTTGGCTATTGAGCCCAATGACAACGTCGGAGAACGAGCCCAAGAGCTTGAGCAGGTTGCTGGCAAGCACCGTGAAGGTAATCGTCCGCTCTGAGCTATCGCCCAGCTGGTCGGTCGCCTGGATGGCAAACGAATACGTGCCCGCAGGCAGTACGGGGCGTATGACGATGGTCTTGACGCCTCTGACCTCTGAGAGGCTGACGCCACGCGTCTCGCCCTTGAGGCCGTAGTCGAAGGTGTGGCCATCGGCATCCTCGATCTTGAAGGTCAGCACAGCATCCTTGCGCCCTACGACCTTGACCTGATCGCTACCCGAGAGCAGGGTAATGGTCGGAGCCGTGTTGGAGAGCGTAGGCTGGGAGAAATACTCAGCCTCGGAGCGGTTGCCCCATCGGTCTACGGCCACAAGCGCGAAGTGGTAGCTGGTCGTCGTCTTGAGGCCCGAGAACTTGTACTTCATCACATCCCCCGCCTTAGCCTCGAGCGTCCAGAGCTTGATGGGCGTAAGGGACGAGAGGTTGGAGGCGTTGATGGGGCTCGTGCTCATATAGAGGTGGATGTAGGCTGGCGTCTGGTCGTCCTCGTCGGTAGGTATCGTCCAGGAGACCTCCATCGAGGTGTGCTGAGCCTTGATCTCGCCCTTGCTGGGCTTGCCGGGAGCCTTCTGCATATCCTTGCCAAAGACTAGGCCTGCGTTGAGATAACCTCGCCCTAGGCGACCGCGCTCGTTGGGGTTTTGCTCGTCGATGTCTACGGGGAGGAACGAGGAGAGCAGCACCTTCTTGAGGTCTTCGTTGGTATAGCCCATACCACCATACTTGCTGAGCACTAGGGCTGCCGTACCCGATACGTGGGGGGCTGCCATAGAGGTACCCTGGAAGTAGGCGTACTTGTTGTCAGCCACCGTGCTGAGCACGCCAGCGGCGATGCCATACCTATCGATGTCTCCACCAGGAGCCATGATGTCTACCCAGTCTCCGCGGTTGGTGTAGGAGGCACGGGTGAAGTTGGTACTCATGGCCGAGACGGCTATCACACGCTCATAGGCCGCGGGGTAGCAAAGGGCATCTTCGTTGTCGTTACCAGCGGCGAAGATGACTACCCCTCCCTTCATAGGTGAGTCGGGGCGCTGAGAGCCGTCGGCCTGCTTGCCCGCGTTGTCGATGAAGTAGTCGATGGCCCTCTGCAAAGGCTCGGGGAAGGGGAAGCGAGGAGGATAGCCCCAGGAGTTTTGCGCGATCACAGCCCCATGGTCGGCCGAGTAGACGAGCGCACCAGCGGGGTTGCTACCCGTACGCTGAGCCTTGGGGCGGCTGTCTACGGCTAGACAAGCCATGATGCGTACGCCCTTGTCTGCATCATTGCCCCCAGCGACACCACAGACGCCAATGTTGTTGCCGTTGCGCGCAGCCACCGTACCGGCTACGTGCGTGCCATGGCTACCAACTCGACCCTGTACGACAAAGGAAGTCCCGTGTACGTCGTCCACGTAGCCATTGTTGTCGTCGTCGGTATTGTTGTTGGGAATCTCCTTGTCATTGACCCACAAGTTGTCCTTGAGGTCATCGTGGTTGGTGTCTACCCCGTCGTCGATGACGCTGACGATGACCTTGGGATTGCCCGTCTCGGTCTTCCAAGCCTCAAAGAGGTTAAGGTCAGCCCCCGCAACGGCACCTGGCGCTGTACCCAGGTTGTTGTAGTGCCACTGGTCGGGGAGCTTCTCGTCAGAGAAATAGGCCGTGGTAGGACGCTGCATGAAGAGGTTGATGGCATCGCTGGTGAAGGCTGGCGACACCTGACGGCCGTAGGTGCGGATGGGATAGACGGGCTCTATCTTGTCAAACTCTGGCGTCGCGCTCAGAGTCCTAATAGCACCAGCCGTCTCTTGCTCCTCGTCGAAGTAGACCGTGTACCACAGGTGTAGGTCGTACTTGCGGTGGCGCTGCTCAAACTCCTTGTTGGGGGCGAAGATACGCTCCACCCGGCTCACGCCCAGACGCCTAGAGGTCAGAGCGATAGACTCCGACATGGTCGAGAAGGTCTGCACGTCTATCTCGCCCGTTGTGGCCATGAGGCGCTCGGCAACCTCTGGGCTCATCTTGACGTAGGCCTGTCCGCGGATGGCCTGCGAGATCATGGGGGTGATACGATAGTCTTCGTAGCGACTCGCCTGCTGGCCTGGGTCGGCAGGCTTTGCCACGTCTTCCGCTGTCCTGTCTACCGTACAGCCCGAGAGTGCCAGCACGCAGGCTGACAGGATATATGAGATTGTTCTTTTGGTATTCATACGCTTGTAATATATGAGCTATCGTTGCTTGGACTTGGCTTTGAGCCACTTCTGATAATTGGCCTCGGCCTTGTCCGCCAGAGGAGCCAAGAAGGCCTTGCGGTCCATGAAGGTAGAGTGATGCACCTTGGCCGAGATGCTCTCATCCAAACCGAAGTAGGCTAGACCGAGCACAGGCTGGCGGTTGTGATAGTTCTCGTAGTTGGGATATACCTTGATGACCAGCACGACCCCGTCGGTATAGCGCGCATAGGTCGTCGAGCCGAGGGTCTTGTTTTCGCCCTGATACTCGAAGCCTAGGCTGACCAGGAGGTTCTTAAACTCCTCGGTGAGCTTGTACTCTCCTCGAGCCGTCTGCCACATGGCCGCAGGGATGTTGGTGAAGAAGTCTGTCTTCTGCGACACCATCCCCATCGTACCCACACGCTCCTGCTCGAAGAAGTAGATCGTCGCCAGTCGGCTTGAGGGCTCCTTGCTGATGGGCAGGTACTCGGCGAAGTAGATGACGTTGGGGTTTTGCTCCCCGTAGGCTCGGTAGGTCTCGATAGAGTTGCCATCGGTCTCTTCCCAAGCCTTGACTACGTGGTAGTTAGCCTTGTTGAAAAACGATATATTGCGCTCAGGAAACGACGAGAACGTAGGCATATCGATACCCTGCCCCTCGGTGGCTCCGTAGACAATCTCCGTCCAGTTGCCAGTCTCAGAGACCTGCACCGTGGCCGTCAGCGAGAGAAGTTTGTTTTGCATGGCATAGTGCCTGGTGTAGACACCCTTCTCGTACTTGTCGATCTTCTTGCTGTCCTTGGCAAAGCCGAGCGAGGCGAGGTGTACCTCGAAGGCTGGATCTACGCCAAACTTGGTGTTGGGGGTCGTGATCACACAGCTGCTGTATATGCCCTCTCCAAACGGATAGATATAGGCCAGCGAAGATGAGTACTTGTCGTTGCCGAGGAAGAGGTAGGTCCACTCGCCCTTCTCCTCCTTGCTCCCGACAAGCGTCGTACCGCGTAGCTGCTCAAAGCCTATCATATCCTGGCGCGAGCTACCATGCTCCAGCATATAGGGGAGTAGGAAGGCGGGCTTGCCCAGCTGAGAGACGACGATCTCGACAGCGACACTCGACGTACGGGCATAGAGCTTGGCCTCTCGAGGGGTTACCTCGGCATTGGGGCGCACCACCAGGTCGATGTTGCCCTCTTGGTTTTTGCTAGCCGAGAGCCATGTGTAGCTATCCCCCGTCTCGAGGAGCCAGTCTTCGTCAGTCGTGCTGACGGCGATCGTATAGCGTCCGCCGTTGCTGATGACCGAGAGCTGAGCATCAGAGACTTCGATAGAGCTATCTTGTGAGCCCTGATGTACGCGCAGTACCGACGAGGTCTCTGCGGCATTGATCAGGACGTACGTCTCGCGCTCTTGCCCCGTATCGTTGCCCTGGGCAGAGATGATGAGGGCGTCGCCCGTCTTGCTGAGCTCGAGCCACTTGCCCTCAGCGGGCGAGGTGGCCACCCACGAGGAGGCATCGGTACGCACGGTAACGACCCGCTTGTCGCTCTCTCGGGTGAAGTGTACGACCTCCTCCGAGAGTGTGAGGTAAGCCTTCTCTACCCGCTCGGGGTCGCTGACCTCTGAGCTACACGACGAGCATAGCAGAGCCAGCGAGACAAGCAGGTAACTTATTGAATAGCAAATATATTTCATTGTCTTTGTCTCTTTAGGGGTTTACAAGTACACGCTTTATCTCGGTCGTCCTACCCAGCTTCCTATCCAGGCCGACCACCATCAGTTCGTATTTTCTAAACTTGTAGGGCTTGGGCGTGAAGAGCTTACGATCGACCTTGAATGTGCCTTGTCTCAACTCGAATGTATCGAGCCCAATATCCGAAAGGAAGATCTTCCAAAGCATATGGTCTATGGGATCCCAGCCATTGTGCGCCTCCTTATTGCCAGCCTGGCTCTCATTAAAGTAGAAGTCAAAGAACGCCTGTTGCTGGAGGCTGATGTAGTACGTCGCCGTGGGGGCTGAGGGCTTGATCGTCGCAGCAAACTCCCTAGCATCGGGGTCAAACTCGTCGATCGTTACCTCGAAGGTCAGGTTCGTGGCCTGCCTGGGCTGCGTCTTGAAGAAGTGGGTCAGCGTCTCGGTGGTCTTGACCCCATTTTGATCGAGGCCATAGCAGTATACTACATACTCGGTATCCCAGATCAAGAATCTAAGGAACTCTTCCAGTTCGATCTCAAGGTTGCCCGTACGCAGGTCCATACGCAGAGCCTCTAGCCAACGAGCCTTACCCTGGTCTTTCCAAAACTCCATATCAAAGTCGCTGACATCTCTACCGGGCGCCTCTGACATGATCTCGTTGTACTTGTGCTTGGGCAGAGCATAGACGTAGTAGCTCATATCGGGATTTTTCACCTTGAGCGATAGGTGAGCCTGCGTAGCCGTGATGCCCGTTACCTCCATCTGGAAGACGTCCGTCGAGCCCTTCTCCATCACCTTGACTTTGCAGTCGGCCATCTTGCCTCCGATGCTGGCGTGTACCCGGGTCTCACCTGGAGCCACAGAGGTGACGTGGCCATACTGATTGACCTTGACGATACCCTCATCGTCCGAGCTCCATACGATGGGCTCGAAGAGGTTGGCGGGCTCTGTGGTGGCTTTCAACAGGAGGCTCTGCCCTAGGGTCAGCTCTATCTCACCGGGAGTGATAGAGATACGCTCTACGTTGATTTGCTTGTCGATGACCTCTACCTCGCACTCGGCGGAGAACTTGCCCGCTGTAGCCGTGATGATGGCCTTACCCGCCTTGAGGGCATTGACGCGACCATGCGTTACAGTAGCTACCTCCTTGTTGTTGGACGTCCACGAGATCTCTACATCCTCGGGGCGAGAGGCCTTGATCTCGGTCTCGATCAGACTAGCCTCACCTACCGAGAGGGTCATCTGCTTATTGACGAAAGCAAAGCCCTCTACCTCTACATCTTGTGCTCCGACGGTGATGGTCGTCGTGGTCTTGATCGTACCCGACTGAGCGGAGATACGCACGACCCCTTGGGCATGAGCCGTCAGCTCACCAGCCAGCACAGAGACGATCTTCTCGTCCTCAGAGCTCCAGACGACAGCCTCGGTAGCATCGATGGGCGTGATGCTCAGATCCGCCACGCGCACATCGCCTACCTTCATCTCGATTGTCTCTGGCAGGGCGAGGGCGGTGATGGGGATATGCTTCTTGACCACCTTGACGAGGCAGACGGCCGACTTGCCATCCGCCTCGGCCTTGATGAAGGTCTCTCCCTCCGCCTTGGCTTGGATTTGCCCATCCGATACGGTGGCCACATCGGCATTGTCACTACGCCAGCTCACCTGATTGGCAGCAGCATTGAGGGGCGACACAGAGGCTCTGATAGAGGTCGTCTCGCCAATGAGCAACGTGATCTTGCGCTCGCTGAGCTTGATTTCCTCAACAGGGACTCCTGGATCTGACTTGGGCGCACATCCCACTGCAATTAGGAGAGCGAGTAGAATGGCCCAGAGGTCTTGCGTTTTCCTCTTTCTCATGTTGATTGTTAAAAAGTGAATTAGAAATATTAGAATTGCCTTCTCCTTTACAATACATCTGTTACCCCCAAGGGGTTTACACAATGTGACCATGCAAATCTACAACATAATCCTTCTATTATGCAATACCCTATTCCACATTTTTACTCAACATGCACCAATACGCGCATTATTAGCTACAACTATACCCCAAACGCTCCTAAGCCCTGGGCGAGCGTCTCCCCTAGACCGCCCGAGAGCCTCGGTGTGCGCTATCACCAAGCCCCGAGGGTAGGCATTATTTATATACCTTTGCCTCTCAACAAGACAAATAGTTCGCATTACAATGCCAAAGTTGGACAAAACATATCATATCACCCTCGAGACCAAGGACGCCCTCATACGCCAGCAGCTCCAAGAGCGCATCCTCGTACTAGACGGGGCGATGGGTACGATGATACAGCGACACCGCCTGAGCGAGGAGGACTATACCGCCCCTCCATTCGGAGAGCTCAGGCGCTCGTTTGTACACCCCCAGCGGGGCAACAACGACCTGCTCTCCCTCACCCAACCGCATCTCATCAAGGAGATACATCGCGCCTACCTCGAGGCTGGGGCAGACATCATCTCGACCAACACCTTTAGCCTAACGAGCATTGGCATGCACGACTACGGCCTAGAGAGCGAAGTGCACAGGCTCAACCTCGCCGCTGCCCGACTAGCCCGAGAGGCCGCGGATGAGTTTACAGCGCTTGATGCGAGCAAACCGCGCTTTGTGGCTGGCTCCATTGGCCCGACCAACAAAACGGCCTCTATGAGCCCCGACGTCGAAGACCCTATGTACCGCGCCGTTACCTTCGACGACCTGCGGAGAGCCTATGCCGAGCAGATACACGCCCTCGTCCAGGGCGGGGTCGATCTCTTACTAATGGAGACCATCTTCGACACCCTCAACGTCAAGGCCGCCCTATTTGCAGCCGAAGATGTCGCCGCCCAGGTAGGCTACCGCACGCCCATCATGCTCTCCGTCACTATTACCGACAAGTCGGGGCGTACCCTCTCGGGGCAGACCCTCGGGGCGTTTGTGGCCTCGGTAGCTCATGCCGACGTCCTCTCTATCGGTATCAACTGCTCCTTTGGCGCAAGCGATATGAAGCCCTACGTCGAGGAGCTCGGGCGCCTATCCCCCCTATATATATCGGCCTATCCCAACGCTGGCCTACCCAACGTCCTAGGCGAATACGACGAGACGCCCGAGCTAATGGCCGAGCAAATCGCCCAGTATGTCTCAGAGGGGCTCGTCAATATCATCGGAGGATGCTGTGGCACGACCCCCGAGCATATCGCCCGCTATGCCAATCTCGTCTCTGGCGTCTCCCCTAGAGCGTGCCGGCAGCGCCACGAGGTGATGGTGCTCTCGGGGCTTGAGCGCCTAGAGGTAACCCGGGAGCTCAACTTCCTCAACGTCGGAGAGCGGTGCAACGTCGCTGGCTCGCGCAAGTTTCTCCGCCTCATCAAGGAGGAGAAGTACGACGAGGCTCTCGAGATAGCACGCCGTCAGGTCGAGGATGGCGCGCAGGTCCTCGACATCAATATGGACGACGGACTGCTCGATGGCGTACGAGAGATGACGCGCTTTGTCAATCTCCTGAGCTCCGACCCCGAGATAGCGCGCGTACCGCTGATGATAGACTCCTCCAAATGGGAGGTCATCGAGGCTGGGCTCAAGAGCACGCAGGGCAAGGCCATCGTCAATTCTATCTCGCTCAAAAATGGCCCCGAGGAGTTTCTCCACCACGCCCGACTGGTACGCCAGTATGGGGCGGCCGTCATCGTCATGGCCTTTGACGAACGGGGGCAAGCCGACACCCTCCCACGGCGTATCGAGATCTGCCAGCGCGCTTACGACCTCTTGACCAACGACGGCTTCCCGCGGGAGGACATCATCTTCGACCCCAACATCCTAGCCATCGCCACGGGCATCGACGAGCATCGACGCTACGCCCTGGAGTTCATCCAGGCGGTAGAGTGGATCAAAGCCCATTTGCCGGGCGCCAAGGTCAGTGGAGGCGTGAGCAACCTCTCCTTCTCTTTTCGTGGACACGACTATGTGCGAGAGGCCATGCACGCCGTCTTCCTCTACCACGCCATAGGCAAGGGGATGGATATGGGCATCATCAACCCAGGGCAGAGCGTCCTCTACGAGGATATACCGAACGACCTACTTACCCTCATCGAGGATGTCATCTTCGACCGAGACGACGAGGCCACCGAGCGACTTATAGACTATGCCAGGGGTAGCCACCAAGAGGAGGCTGGCCCGCACGAAGACAAGGTAGAGCTCTGGCGAAGCTGGCCCCTAGAGGAGCGTCTGAGCCATGCCCTGGTCAAAGGCATCCCCGACTATATGGAGGAGGACCTAGCCGAAGCTCTGACCCTCTACCCCCGTGCCCTAGACATTATAGATAAACCGCTGATGGCGGGGATGAACCGCGTCGGAGACCTCTTCGGCGAGGGAAAGATGTTTCTCCCACAGGTCGTCAAGGCTGCCCGCACGATGAAAAAAGCGGTCGCCATCCTACAACCCACCATCGAGGCCGAGCAAGCCTCCCAAGGGACGCGCAAGACAGCCGGCAAGATACTGCTAGCTACCGTCAAGGGCGACGTGCACGACATCGGCAAAAATATCGTCGGCGTCGTGCTGGCCTGCAACAACTACGAGGTCATCGACCTGGGGGTAATGGTGCCTCCCGAGCGCATCCTCGAGGCCATCGAAGCCGAGCGTCCCGACCTGGTGGGGCTGAGCGGACTGATCACCCCATCGCTCGAGGAGATGGCTATCGTCGCCGAGCACATGAGCCGAGCCGGGCTCGACATACCCCTACTCATCGGGGGAGCGACGACCTCCAAGCTCCACACTGCCCTCAAGATAGAGCCCATGTACCGAGGCGGAGGGGTCATATACACCAAGGACGCTTCTCTACTGCCTCCCGTGGTGGCCAGCATCCTCAACCCCGATACCCGCATCCCCTTCCTCAAGAGTGTGCAAGACGAATATGCTGCCCTGCGCCAGGGACACTCCTCGGCTCCCACCCGTCAGCTCCTACCCCTAGACGAGGCTCGTGCCCGTGCCCTAAGCATAGACTGGCGCTCCACCCCACCTGCTCGCCCCAAGCAAACGGGGCGCTTCAAGCTCGAGGATATTCCGCTCGCTGAGGTCGCACCGTATATCAACTGGAAGTTTTTCTTCTACGCCTGGGGGCTAGCGCCCAAGTACGCCACCATCGCTCAGACAGACGACTGCGCTGGCTGCCGAGCGGCCTACCTGGCTGGCTTCCCTCCCGAGGAGCAAGAGCACGCCCGGGAGGCTATTAGGCTCTACGACGACGCCCGAGACCTCCTGCGTCTGGTAGCAGAGGGGCAAGACAGAGAGGGACGAAGTCTCTCGAGGCTGCAAGCCATCTTCTCCATTCTGCCTGCCTACGCCCTCGGTGATACGATCTATATCGAGGATCAGCCCTACCCGATGATGCGCGCCCAGCAAGCCAACCCCAAGGGGCTGTGCCTATGCTTGTCGGACTTCATCGCTCCCAAAGCCTCGGGGTACGACGATCATATCGGCGCCTTCGTCGTTACGGCAGGGCACGAGAGCCATTACCTAGAGGCGCTCTACGGCTCCCCCGAGGGCGACGAATACTCGTCCCTCTTGGTCAAGAGCCTCCTAGATCGCCTGGCCGAGGCGGCTACCGAATGGCTACACCGAGAGATACGACGCCACTACTGGGGCTACGTCGAGGACGAAGAGCTCTCGGTAGAGGAGATCCTCCAGGAGCGCTACAAAGGCATACGCCCTGCTGTGGGCTATCCCTCTGTCCCCGATCAGACGATGAACTTTCCTCTGCACGACCTGCTCGGCTCCTCAGAGATAGGTGTCTCGCTGACAGAAAACGGTGTCATGTACCCCAATGCCTCCGTGAGTGGCTTCGTCCTAGCTCATCCCGAGGCGCGGTACTTTGCCATCGGCAAGATCTCCGAGGAGCAAGCCGCGGACTATGCCAAGCGCCGAGGGCTGTCGGTGGAGTCGCTGCGCAAGTTTCTCATGGCCAATATGTAGTGCCGTCGTATCCCTGGAGATACGAACTAAGTCTGTGTAAGACTGAGGGCAAATCGCGTTCATGACATTGATGTTTGCCCCCTGGTGTGTCTTTATATCAAGCGTTTCTTAACGATGGCTGGATTGCCTGCTGCCATACAGTCATCGGGGATGTCATGTACGACAACGGATCCTGCAGCGACAATGCTACGCTTACCAATCCTTACCCCTGGGCACACCACAACACCCCCGCCCAACCAGGCATCGTCTTCGATAATGATGGGGAATGCTGTCTCTTGAGGCGCACGTCTATCCATATAATCCCGGGGGTGTTGTGGTGTATAAAACTGGCAGTAGGGTCCAACCTTAACATGATTACCAAAAGAGACCAATGCGCCATCGAGAATGACGCAGCCATAGTTGATGAAGGTATGTTCGCCAACCTTTATACCATGCCCATGGTCACAGACGAAAGGTGGGCATATTTCGGAGGTCTCTGGGAATCCTGGGATAAGCATTTCTATCAAGGAGCGATAACCTTCCTCTACACTACTCATTTGGTTTAACTGAGCACATAGGCGCTTGGCCCTGGCAAAGCTCTCCATAATCTCGGGGTCGGAGTAGTCATACAGCTCGCTACTCCTCATCTTCTCTATCTCTGTCTTAGACATACGTCTTGCTAATGGGTAGTTTGACGGACAAATGCTCTTTGCGAAAGTAGTACAATCTTGACAACAATCCTTGGCTTCTGCTCGGTGTCTCCTTCGCCTGAGAGGTGCCACCATCTACGTAGTAAAAAACATCGCCCAGCCTAGAGTGGACTGTCCTACCACCTAGGCTGGGCGACGTTGCAAGTAGGCCTAGTATATCTATGGCCAGCGCTGGCTAGAAGCGTCCGCCTCCGGTATCACTGCCACTCCCCTCGGCTGATGGAGGCGTGGGCGAAGTGCCCCCTTGAGAAGCCTCGGGCGCTAGTTCGTCCTTGGAGTGTACGACGCTGATGGAGACCGATTGAGCGGCATCGCGCATCTTTTGCTTGGGGAAGAACCTCAGCTGAGGGCGCTTGATACTCGTAGCGTTGGCGTCCTTGGGGTCTGTAACCTGCTTGGACTGCGCCACCACCTTAAACGTCCCCAGGTCGCCCAGGTCTACGGCCAGCCCCTGCGAGAGACCCCAGCATACCACCTCGGTAAGCGAAGCGATGGCGTGGCGAACGTCCCCGAGGGCGAGGGTCGTGTGGCTGACCAGGTGCTGCTCGATGGCGGCGGGCGTCAGTCGCTGCGTGTTTTGTGGCTGGGCGTAGTAGACGCGCTTGCCTTTGTTTTTGCCTACTCGGGCGATGGTCTCTCTCACTTGATAATGTAGCATAATGTGTAATTGAATAAAGGGTTAATAAAACATTTTCCGTTGCAGTCGCCTTTCTCTCGACTACAATGGCAAAGGTATAGCCCCCTCATCGCCCCCTATCCACTTACTGCCCCTTATCGTCCATTATCCCCGATCCCCGACTACTACGACTGCTCCAACCAGTGTCCCTCTTCGAGGCCTTGTCTCCCCTTGGGATACGGGCCTCCAAGGAGCTTGGGTACTGCGCCATTTTAATCACTCATTTAATCACTCATCAAGAGGGGGCGGAGG
>JBGYQR010000141.1:0-6873 GCA_041839075.1 Porphyromonas sp. | reverse complement strand
TGGGGGGTAATGTTGGCGCGATGATCCTGAGTACGCCAGTATCCCTCGCTAGTTGGTGTAACGCCTGATTTTTGAACTTGAGGGGGGGATGGTAGTAGGAGCAATAGACCTTGATCCGATCGTCCGATGTCTGAAATATCACATCCTAGGAGGGCGTGCGCTAGCGCTCAGAAATTCTACCACCTCTCTCTCCTCATCAATGCGAACAAGCATGAGCTAGGGCGTATGAAGTAGAGCTGGCGCATTACTTTGTGATGCGCCAGCCCCTCCCCCCCTCTCTCTCTAGTGCCTCAACGAGAGGGGTTTGGATAATTGATACCTTTTTGATAGCTTTACCAGGCATACACCAATCATCACATCGTTTGTTACCTAATCGCACTACTGCTTATGAACCAACAAGAACTACTACACGCCATCACCAACTTCAACGGCAATTGGGTTGGCCCCATCCTGGCTGTCCTCCTACTGGGCACAGGTCTCTACTACACGGTACGTCTGGGCTTCGTCCAGCGCTATTTCCTCGAGGCTATCAAACGGCTTTTGGGCAAGGGAGGCGAGGGGAAGGTCTCCAAGAGCGAGGGCATGACGGCCTTCCAAGCCCTGGCGACGTCTGTGGCCTCGCAGGTCGGCACTGGCAATATCGTCGGGGTGGCGACCGCCCTGGTGATGGGTGGGCCTGGAGCCCTCTTTTGGCTATGGATGAGCGCCATCGTGGGGATGGCAACCAATTTTGCCGAGGCTGTCTTGGGGCAACTCTACCGCACTAGGCGCGAGGGACATGCCGTCGGAGGGCCAGCCTTTTATATCGAGCAGGGGCTGGGCAGCAAGGTGCTGGCAGTCGTCTTCGCCATCTTTGCCATCATCGCCCTTGGGCTGATGGGCTCTATGGTACAGGCCAATTCGATCACGGGAGCTGTCGCCAGCCTCTTACCCGCAGGCGTGAGCAAGGTCTATATCGGCATAGGCCTTGCGGGGCTGGTGCTCTTGGTGCTGGCTGGAGGCGTTACGCGTATTGCCACCTTTGCCGAGCGCGTCGTGCCTCTGATGGCGGGCTTCTTTATCTTGGGCTCATTGATCTTCATCGGTATGCGTATCGCCGACCTCCCAGGGGTGCTGGGGGATGTCTTCCGCTATGCCTTTAGCGACTGGCAACCTGCTGCTGGCGGTATGCTCGGGGCGACCATCATGCAGACGATACGCTATGGGGTGAGCCGAGGCCTATTCAGCAACGAAGCCGGTCTAGGCTCCACACCACACGCCCACGCCATCGCACAGGTCAAGCATCCCTACGAGCAGGGGCTTACCACCCTGGTGGGTATAGGGGTAGACCTGGTGGTGTGTACGCTTACGGCTTTGGTGATCTTGCTCTCGGGCGTCATTACGACCCATCCCGAGGCGCAGGGGGTGAGCATTGCTCAGCTGGCGTTTCACTCTTCGTTTGGTTCGCTGGGGGACACGTTCATCGCTGTGGCTCTATTCTTCTTCTCGTTTACCACCATCGTGGGGTGGTACTTCTTTGCTGCGCAGAATGTGCGCTACCTCTTTGGCGAACGGCTGATATGGCCCCTGCGTATTGCCGTGGGCGCGATGATCGTCTTGGCCTCGGTGGTGCAGGTGAACCTCGTTTGGGAGCTGGCCGATACGTGCAACTTCTTCCTCGTCATCCCCAACGTCATTGCCCTGTTGTGGCTTAGCCCCAAGGTGATCGCCCAGGCTAAGCAGATGCGCGATGCCCTAAAGGACAAATAGCCTCAGCCTCCCTAGCCCGCCACGCCCTCCTTGCCTCCGAGTAGAGATAGGGCGATCGGGCGGGCTTCTCCTCTTGGGCGCTCTCAGCCCCCAAGCATAGCCAAGCCCTCCGACCGCGATAGACACGATGCCTATTGGTCGGAGGGCTTGGCTATGTGCCAGGGAGGCGTGGGGGCTTAGCTCAGGCCATCGATCTCCCCATCGACGAGGTCGATGCGCAGAGCCTGGGGGCTCTTGGGTAGGCCTGGCATACGCATGATGCTACCCATGACGACGACGATCATCTCCGCTCCGGTATTGACGATGACGTCGGCCACCGTCATAGAGAAGCCCCGCACGGCGCCATAGGCCTTCTCGTCCTGGGAGAATGAGTACTGCGTCTTGGCGATGCAGACGGGGAAGCCCTCCCAGCCATGCTGGCGAATGCGCGCGAGCTGGCTCTTGGCCTGGGCGCTGAAGGTTACCTCTGCTGCTCCGTAGATACGGCTGGTGATGGCCTTGACCTTGTCCTCGACAGAGGCTGTCAGGGGATAGGTATGCTCGATGGGCTTCGAGGGCTGACGCTCGATGGTCTCAACGACGAGGCGCGCTAGCTCTTCGGCTCCTTGCCCGCCCTCGCCAAAGGCCGTATTGACGGCAAAGCCTACGCCACGTGCCTTGCAGTGCTGGCGCACCAGGTCGATCTCGGCCTCGGTGTCAGTGCCAAAGCGGTTGAAGGATACGACCACCGTCTGCCCAAAGCCCTGGAGGTTGTCGATGTGGCGGTCGAGGTTGGCCAGCCCAGAGCGTACCCCCTGGAGGTTCTCGATCTTGAGCTCTGTCTCGGGTACACCGCCGTGCATCTTGAGCCCTCCGATGGTTGCCACCAGGACGGTGAGGGCGGGGGCGATACCAGCCGTGCGACACTTGATGTTGAGGAACTTCTCTGCGCCGAGGTCTGCTCCGAAGCCTGCCTCGGTGATGGCATATTCACCTCGCTTCATCGCCAGGCGCGTGGCGACAATCGAGTTGCACCCGTGGGCGATATTGGCAAACGGCCCCCCGTGGATGAAGGCGGGCGTGTGCTCGGTCGTCTGCACGAGGTTGGGGTTGAAGGCATCCTTGAGCAACACAACGATAGAGCCCGCTACCCCTAGATCACGTACGGTGAAGGGCATACCCTCGTGGGTGTAGCCCAAGAGGATGTTTTCGATGCGTCGGCGCAGGTCGGCCTCGTCACGACTGAGGCAGAGGATGGCCATGATCTCGCTCGCGGGAGTGATGTCAAAGCCACTCTCGGTAGGGATGCCATTGGCCGAACCCCTGAGCCCCGTTACGACATGGCGCAGGCTGCGGTCATTGACGTCGAGGACGCGCTTCCAGAGTACCTCGCGTAGCCCCTTGGAGCTGTCGGCGCGGTTCTGATAGAGGTAGTTGTCCAGGAGCGCCGTGATCATATTGTGTGCCGAAGTGATGGCGTGGAAGTCGCCCGTGAAGTGCAGGTTGATACGCTCCATCGGCAGTACCTGGGCATAGCCACCGCCTGCGGCACCGCCCTTCATCCCAAAGCAGGGGCCTAGGGAGGGTTCGCGTAGGGCGACCACGGCTCGCTTGCCGATGCGGTTGAGCCCTAGAGAGAGACCGATAGAGACGGTCGTCTTGCCTAGTCCGCTCTTGGTGGGGGTGATGGCCGTCACCAGGATGAGCTTACCCTCCTCTTGGCTGGAGGGCTCGCTGGCTAGACGGCTAGGCACCTTGGCGATATGGTGGCCATAGGGCTCGAGGTCTTGTGGGCTTAGTCCGAGCTTGCTGGCGATCTCTCCGATGGGGGCGAGGGCGACGCTACGGGCTATTTCGATGTCTGTCTTCATAAGGATGCTGTTGGGTTAGTGAATGAGGGAATGAGGGTACAGAGGGCTATCAGCACAGCCACCACCCCTAGGGCGATGGTGTGAGAGCGCCCCGAGAAGTGGTCGAGCCCACGGGCAACGCTGAGCGAGAGGGGCAATAGCCCCAGCAGGGTGAAGGTGCTCTCTGCTCCGCCCGTCAAGAGGCTCAGGAGCAAGAGCCCCGCGCTCCAAAGCAATAGCGTCGTGCTCTGACGGCGCTCACGTATGCTCTCTGGGCGCACGCCCATCGTCGTCAGTAGAGCCATGATCTCGAGGGGGAGGATGAGCAGGTAGACGGGCGATAGGTAGCCGGGCTCGCCGAGGCTTATGCTCCACCCCTCGAGCCACCCGCGAGCGAGCTCTCCCAAGGCGGAGGCGTCGTGCAGGTAATAGCCCACGATGGGTATGGCCACAAGCGGGATGGTAACGATGCCCATCAGCGTGGCGACGATATGCCTCATGGTTAGGCTACCGAGTAGCCCCATCGAGAGGAAGAGCAGTAGGACGAGCGTCAGTGCCCAGGGCTCCCATAGAGCTCCTAGTCCGATGCCCACTCCGAGCAGGAGGTAGCGCGTCGGGGAGAGGCTGTTCCCCGCCGAGAGCACGAGGATCCCGATCCCCACGGCACCAGGCAAGAGCGTGCTCGCCAGAGCCGAGAGGTCGTTGCCTATGGTGGGGTAGAGCAGTAGAGCCCACAGCCCCGAGGCGATGAGGCCTCGGTATTCGCTCGGCGTGAGCTGTATGTCGCTCATCAGACGCGCCCCTAGCCTGGGTAGCAAGGCCCATACGAGGAACCACCAAACTGGGGGCGGGGGCTGGTGCTGAGCGAGCCACAGGGGTACATCTAGGCTAATGCCGACAAAGGGAGCGAGCGTGCCTATCCCCCACGTGGCGAGGCCTACCAGGGCGATAGCCCCCGATAGTTGCCAGAGAGATAGTCGCTTGGTCAGTCGCGTCATTGTCCTAGATGCTTGTGCCTCCGTGAGGATGAGGGAGGCAGGGAGGGATGGGGCGAGGGGCTAGAGCTTCTCGATGAAGTCGTCTAGGCGCTCGTCGAGGTTGGTGTAGAACTTCGTCATGTCGTCTCTGAGCGTGCGGTAGTAGGCACGCACGAGGGCCTTGTTGTCCTTGCCGTCGGGGTGGTGGGCTCTGCGGAGCGTGTCGTCGGTGAAGACGATGAGCTCGTCGATGAGGCTATTGAGTGCCTCGCGCTGCTCTGGGCTTGCGAATGAGCGGATGAGTACAGCGGTATCGAAGAAGAAGCCAGAGGTCTGAACGATCTCTTTCTTGAGTAGACGCTTGCTTGCCATAGGTCAATCGTGTTACGTTTGTGATGGGTTATGAAAATTGTTGTCTCTTACAAAGATACGATTATCCGAGTACATAGATCCATTCGCGCTCGCTACTTCTCTCGGGCTGGTAGACGAAGTCTGCAGGCGCAAGCGTCTGTAACGCCTCGGGGCTGTCGAGGCGCTCGCGGATGATCGCCCCCGCCATTTCGCCTCGAGCCATCTTGGTATAGATGACAATCTGCTTGAGCCCGCCCTCGGGAGTGCGGGTCATGAAGGTCGGCGTGATCACCCGTAGGGCGCGCTCCACCTCGTCCCAGTGGAAGAGCTGCTTCATCTCTTCGCTGGCCAGGAAGATGAGCACCCCCGAGCGCTCCCTCGTGCGCTCGATGAGCCTAGGGGTGAGCAGGTCGCGCCAGTAGTCAAAGACGCGCCGCCCGTCCTCGAGCCTTAGATCGCCCTCCATGCGGTAGGGGCGTATGCCATCGCTCGGGCGCAACAGCCCGTAGACGAAGGAGCAGATGCCTAGGCGTTCGTCGGCCTCTGCCCATAGCTCGGAGGAGAACCCACGGGCGCCAATTTTCCTAAAGACCATCCCCGAGTATAGCTCTAGGGCTTTCTGCGGATCGCGCTCCCCTGTCGCAAAGGCCAGCCAATCGTGGCGAGCCTCCTGGGCGAGCTTGGGGCTTAGGCGTAGGTCGCGAGCCAGCTCCTGGAGCGTCAGCCCTAGAGCCGTCTCTGTGATGGGGCGGGTATAGGCCTCTAGCTCGGGGCACGAGGGGCGGGGGAGGCGAGGCGTCGCTCCGAGCTTGCGCTCGAAGGTCTTGGCCGGTGATATGATGGTGTACATGGCGGTGGCTAATCCTCTTCGTCCCAGTCCTCGTCCCAGTCGAATAGATCCTCCACCCCTGGCAAGTCGCCGGGCATAGCCTGGACGAACTGCTCCATGTCTCGGCGATCCTTTTTCGTCGGGCGTCCTAACCCCTTGGCGCGATCTACAAAGCCCGATATACGCTGGAGCTCGAGTAGCTCGTATTGCTCTCGGGGGGTGATGTTGGCCATCATCTCGGGCACGAGCTTGGCTCCCACACGGCTCGAGATAGCTTGCAGTACCTTGAATGAATACTCTACGGGCGGTTTGCGTACCGACACCACGTCGCCGACCTTGACCATACGGCTGGGCTTGGCGGGGGCGCCGTTGATGCTCACGCGGTTCTTTTTGCAGGCGTCCGTGGCGATGCTACGCGTCTTGAAGACGCGCACCGCCCAGAGCCATTTGTCTACTCTTACTTCCATTAGTCTGTCTCTGCCTCTACGCTCCCCCGATGGAGGTAGGGGGAGCATGCGGGGAGGTGTAAAGTTAGCCTTTCGCCTGCAATATCGTGATGGGGTTGTGCTCGTCTAGGGTCAGGCGCATTCGGCTCGAGATATGCCAGCCGACGTGGCTGATGGCCTCTTCAAACAGGGCGAGCGTGCCCTCCGAGACCGAGTTGAAGACGATGACGCCCCCTGGGGTCATGTGGCGTACGATCTTCTCGACGATGGCGATGAGGTTGCCCCCATGCCCGCCGATGAAAACGGCATCGGGCTTCGGGAGAGCCTCTACGGGCTCCTGGGCAAAGTCGCCTATGTGGTGGTTGATGCCAGGCGTGCCATGGCGCCGGGCGTTGGCTGTGATGAGCGCCTCACCCTCGGGACGTATCTCGAAGCTCTCGATCTGAAGGTGAGGGAACTGCAATTTCGCCTCGACCGATACCGACCCCGTGCAAAACCCCACGTCCCACATCACTCGCCTCTTGTGAAGCTCCATCAGCCCGAGCGACAAGAGGCGAATGGGCATCTTGGTAATCATCTTGGTGCGCCCATCCAGGAGTTCAAACTCCGTCTCGCTCACCCCCAGTCGAGGGCAGTAGTCGAGCGGGGCGGTGGCCTCGATGATGACGCAGTTGGGCTGGGCAAACGTCTCC
>JBGYQR010000140.1:0-2594 GCA_041839075.1 Porphyromonas sp. | reverse complement strand
GCGATGTGGTACTGACGCTCTTTGCCTCCGCCCTCTATCAGATCTGCCATGGACCACTGAGTGAGGGCATCAGCCCAGGCTTTCCTCCCGAAGAGGAGCTTAGCCAAACGGTCGTAGTAGTCGGACTGAGCAGGAGAGATAGAGATCAGCATACGCAGGCATCGCTCGCGATAAGCCTCATAGTCCCCGTAGCCGAAAATATGCTCCACCTCGCTCCACAGGCGCTCGTTGCGCACAACATACTTGCCCAAGAGGGGCATGTGGCACTCACTACTGGTGGCGCGACCTAGACGCTCTCCATCCTCCTTATCAGGGTCTGAGACGGGCTCGAGAGCGAGCGGATCAAACTCGAAGTAGTTAGCCATCTCGTGTCGCCCTGGGGCATGTTGCAGGAGGCGGTACAGCCCACGTAGATAGCTGTGTATGTAGTCGATCGGTTTGCGCTCGGGTAGCTCAGCCCCTGAAGAAAACATCTGCAAGTGCTGCTGCAGGGTCGCTAGATCAAACGGCAGCCCTCCGCCCGCCCCCCGCATCATCGGCCACAGCAGATAGGCATCGCTATCGCACTGCATCGAGAGCACACGTATCTCTTGAGCGGCTATATCGGAGATCTCGGCAAAGGCCGGATCTCTACGCGAGACGGGGGCTAGGTAGTGGATCATCGACCGATGATGGCTCGCACTTTGGTAGATCCGCTTCACGCCTTCGTAGCTGACATCGAAGCCCTCCTGCACAACCCGAAACACCTCGGGGGCGCTCGAGATATTAGGGATAGGCAACTCAAAGCCTGAGAGCTCGCCCTCCACAGAGGGAGCCTGCCTCTGCTCCAGGCTTTTGCTAAAGCGCTCTCGCAGATCGGCGAAGAGCCCTTCGGTCAGCTTCTTCATCCCAGAGGCAACGATGGTCGAGATGCTAGGGGTAATCTGAGTTTGGTAAAACGCCTTAATAGCTGAGGCCATCCACCCCTGGAGGCTAGCATCTAGCTCCAGGATCATCTCCAGCTCTTGCGAGAGCTCCTGCTCCCAAATAGACATCCAGCTATAGCTCGAGGCCAGCACGAGCCCGACGACAGCCCTCGCCCTGAGAGGCGGGTGCTCGAAGCGTAGGGCACTGCGCATCAGATAGCGCACGTGGCTGATGCTGGGGTAGTAGTCCAGAGCAAAGAGGACGCCCGAGAGGATGATACTCTGCAGGTAGTCATCCTCTACTTGGAGCAGGGCCTCTACCTCCTGCTCACTCAAGGCTCGCGAGGTCCATACGGCCTCAAGCAGATCCTCTGCAAGCCTGGGGTATATCACACCCTCTCCGCCTAGGTCGATCATATCTAGTACCTCAAGGATAGAGAGGGGGCTGAGCGAGCGGATATACTGGCGAAGGTGGTTGCCCCTCTGCAAGCGATGGCGATACTCCAGCTCTAGATCAACGCTAAGCAAATCCTTGCGAAGCTGAGAGACAATCTTGTCGCGCTCAGGATCCTCTGCCCCAGAGAGGTAATAGTTTAGACTCTGGCGATAGGTCTCCTGGAGGGCGTCGAGGCGGTAGGTCAGCTCAGCATCGGCTGGGGTAATCTTAGCTCTAATCGCCCCAAAAGCAGAGACGAGATGTCCCTGCCCGATGAGCTGAGGGATGGTATGGTGCACAGGATACATAACTACACTTTAGCGGAGAAGGAATATGCTCCTCTTCGAGAGGATGTCTCTAGGCTGCACGATAGTTACAGCAAGATTGTGAGCTCGGTCAGAGGCAAAGGTTCGGCTCATCACCAAGGCGTCGTACATCCCCCTCAAGACAGCGACAAAGCTACGAGGCTGTCCCCTCAAGAGGTATGAGCAAGCTGCTGCAAAGTCTAGACCAAGGCGCAAAGCGAGCGTGAGGATAAGCCTCAGAGTGGGAAGATTTTTGTACAGCATCAGGAGATTGTTGCGGTGGTTGAGATAGATCTTACGAGGGCTATACATGGCTAGGCTCGCCCCCCCTAGATGCAAGACGACAGAGCGAGGGTCACACACAATACGCCAGCCTCGCGCCTTGATACGCCAAGCCAAATCGATCTCCTCTTGGTGGGCAAAGAATCTAGCATCAAGCCCCCCGACAGCGAGGTAAACAGCTCTACGGATGATGAGGCAGGCTCCCGAGGCCCACATAATATCCACCTCCGTATCATACTGCCCGAGATCTGCCTCGACACGTCCCATAACGCGCCCCCGGCAATACGGGTAGCCCAAGGGGTCGAGATAGCCACCAGCAGCCCCAGCGTATTCAAAATAGCTGGGCTCACGATAGCTACGTATCTTGGGCTGGATGGCGGCGATAGAGGGGTCAGCTTGCAGGCGCTGTATAGGGCTCGAGAGCCAATCGCCCAGAGGTGTGGCGTCGCTATTGAGTAGCACGACAAACTCGTGAGGCAACTGGGCAATCGCTCTATTGTAGCCCTCGGCAAAACCATAGTTCTCCTCAAAGCAGATGACCTCTATCTCGGGGTGATGCTCCCTGAGGTAGTTGGCAGACCCATCGCTAGAGCCGTTGTCCACGACGATGAGGTCAGCCCACGAGGGCTGGGCAGCTATCCACTGGGGGGCAAACTCCCTCAGTAG
>JBGYQR010000139.1:0-2675 GCA_041839075.1 Porphyromonas sp. | reverse complement strand
GCGTCGAGCCTATCTTGGGTGATGTCTCGGTAGAAGTCCGAGAGGGCACGGTAGCCCTTGCGGACGGTCAAGCGCACGAAGAGCGCTTCGTTGTAGGGGAGCTTGCGGTTTTTGAGCCGGCGCTGTATCAGCTCCTTGGCCACGCCTATACCAGCCTCCTCTTCGGCTCTGAGGAGCTGTCGGATGCGCGCCCTGGCTCGGGAGCTGACGACGATGTTGAGCCAGTCCTTTTTGGGTGTTTGCTGGGGCGAGGTGATGATCTCGACGCTATCGCCGTTTTGCAGTTGGTAGCGCAGGGATACGTTCTTGCCATTGACCTTACCCGAGCTGGCCTGTGCCCCGACACGGCTATGTATCGTGAAGGCAAAGTCGAGCACCGTAGCTCCCTTGGGGAGCTTGACGACTTCGCCTCGGGGCGTGAAGACATAGATCTCGGGCGTGCTGAGTGTCATCATCGACCCCTCGAGGATACTGCTACGTCCCTCGGGCGAGGGGTTGTCGCGTACCTCCTCGAGTGTCTCGCGCACAGAGGCTAAGAACTCGTCGAGCCCACGTTCGCTCTTGATGCCCTTGTACTTCCAGTGTGCGGCCACCCCCTGCTCGGCTATGGCGTCCATGCGCTCGGTACGTATCTGCACCTCTACCCATCTGCTCTCTGAGCCCATCACCGTGATGTGGAGGCTCTCGTAGCCGTTGCTCTTGGGGATGGAGATCCAGTCTTTGAGGCGCTCGGGGTTGGGGCGGTACATATCCGTTACGATGGAGTACACCTGCCAGCAGAGGCTTCGCTCGCGCTCGAGGGGAGCCTCTAGGATGATGCGGATGGCGAAGAGGTCGTAGATATCCTCGAAGCTCTGCTTGCGGAGCTTGTTGTGTATCGAGCTAATGCTCTTGACGCGTCCCTTGATCTGGTAGGGCACGTCTAGTGCGGCGTCTAGAGCCTGGCGCAGGGGCGCGATGAAGGTCTGTATATAGCTGTCTCGCGTCTCCTTGGTCTCGCCCAGCTTGCGGACGATGAAGTCGAAGGTCTTGCGGTCGCGCCACTTGAGGCAGAGGTCTTCCATCTCCCCCTTGATGGTGTATAGCCCTAGTCGGTGGGCGATGGGAGCGTAGAGAAACGACACCTCCACAGCCAGGGCTACCGCCTCCTCGGTGTCGTATAGTCGGCTGGCATGGCGTAGGCGGTACAAGCGGTCGGCAATGATGATGAGGACGACCCGAATGTCTTCGGCCATCGAGAGCAGTAGGTTGTGGAAGTTTTCGCTACTGATGCTCTCTCGGCGCAGGAATAGGACGGAGGCCCTTTGCAGCAGCTCCACAAGGCGCAGAGCTCCTCTACCCGCCACCTGCTCGACCTCTTTGCTCGAGAGACTCCCATCCAGTAGGGGCCTGAAGAAGAGCATCGCCTTGAGGCTGTCGGCGTCCAGGTGTAGCTCTCGGGCAGCGATGGCTACGGTCGAGAGCAGTTGCTCCAGGGACGAGATATGCCTTGGGGAGCTCTTGGGAGCATCAGTTGCGAGCGCCTCGCGTAGGATGGGGCTCAGCAGGCTGTACATAGCCCTGCGCTCGGCGGGCTTGGTAGAGCCAGCCAAGGCGCGTACCGACAGCCATAGAGCCGTCTGGGTCGCCGAGGGGGTGCTAGTTGGGTCGATACTCATAGGCGTAAAGGTAGAGATTATTTGCGTCTCTTGCTCTCTGGGGCAAACGGCAGAGGCTGCGCAAGGAGCTATGCTCCTCGTGCAGCCTCTGTCTTGGGGTGTTGCCCTGGGGGGCTTACATCACCCTCTTGAGACGGTATGCAGGAGCTGGCTTGCCGTCCATGTCGATGCCCTCGAGCTCTTCGCCCTGGATGCTGTATCGCATGGGGTGTGGCTCGCCTTCGGTCGTGAGGGTAAGGATGCCATCAGCAATCGTATACGTGCCCTTGGTGGGGAAAGACTTGCCAGCGTGCTCGCCCTCGGTAGGTACAGAGTCGGCTGTAAACGTGCCGTCCTCGAGCAGGCTGAGCGAGATCTTGTAGCTCACGGCGGCATCAGCAGCGGGGTGCTCCCCAGTCCAGTTGCCCACAAGGCTAACGGCAGGTGTTGCTACCTCTACAACGGCAGCGCTGTCGCCTGTGGCTAGGCTGTCGGCAGATGACCCTTGCTGGCTCGTGCCTGCGCAAGATGCTAGTGCCACAAGGGCAAGCGAAAGGAAATACTTCTTCATCGGTTTGTATTGTTTGTATTGTTGGTGAATTGAGCCACCCTACCTCCCTGCTGCAACGCTCGAAGCTCGAGCCCAGGGGAGACGTATGGCAAGCATAATTATACTACGCTAAGGGTAGGCTACAAAGAGCCGGGGTCTGATATGTCAATGATTAAACGCTTGTTTGTCGTATCTGGGGGCAAAGGTAATCATATTGCACAAATGCGCCATAGGGGGCAGGGTGCTGTTCTCTCTGGGGGCGAGGTTCCTGCGCGCCAGGGTGGGGGACGTCGCGCCGTCGCCCTATGGTCTGGAGTGGGGAGGCTAGGAAGTGACTCTTCGCGTGCCCTTGGCCTTGCCGGTAGGCTAGGGGCTAAGCCCTAGGGGGATAAAGCAAGAGGTTCATCCACGCTGGTGAATGAACCTCCGGAGTACACTAGAACTCACTTTGGAGCGGAAGACGGGGCTCAAACCCGCGACCCTTAGCT
>JBGYQR010000138.1:0-5627 GCA_041839075.1 Porphyromonas sp. | reverse complement strand
TTCATATCGCTCAGCCTCTTGCCGGTGCTGATGCAGACCAGGCGCTCGTGTGCCTCTCCGTCGCCCTCGTTGGTGAAGTGCACGTCGTTGGTGGCGATGACCTTAACGCCATGCTTCTGCCCCAGCTCAAGCAGGATGCGATTGACCCGCTCCTGCTGAGGGTAGGTCTCTTGGTTGGCGTTGGGGTTGGTAGTCTTGTGGCGTTGTAGCTCGAGGTAAAAGTCATCTCCGAAGACGCGCTTGAACCAAAGGATGCTCTCCTCGGCGCGCTCGATCTGGTTGTGCAGAATGTGCTGTGGTACCTCGCCCCCGAGGCAAGCTGTGGTTACGATAAGCCCCTCGTGATATTGCTCCAGGAGCTCCTTGTCGATACGCGCGCGGTAGTAATACCCCTCGGTGAAGGAGAGGGAGACGATCTTGATGAGGTTCTTGTAGCCTTGTAGGTTTTTGGCTAGCAGCACTAGGTGCCAGCCACTCTGGTCGATGGAGCGGTTGGGGCGGTAGGTGTCGGGAGCAGCACTGGCAGGCTCTTTGCTGGTGCGGTGGCGCCGAGCGCAGTACACCTCACAGCCGATGATGGGTTTGAGGAGACGATTGGGCCTATCGGCGATGAGTGCCTCTAGCTCCAGGCGCCGAGCTTCTTGCTCAGGCGAGAGTGCCTCTAGGGCTTTGAGTGTCTCGAGCTCTTCGGCTTCGCTCTTGAGGACGTTTTTGTTTTGGCTCTTGATGTAGTTGTAAAACTCCTTGATGCCAAACATTGCCTCGTGGTCAGTCAGCGCTAGGGCTGGCATACCATCGGCCATAGCCTTGTCTACGAGCGCCTGGATGGAGGCTTGTCCATCCAGGATAGAGTATTGAGAGTGTACGTGTAGGTGTACGAATTGTTCCATCAGCTTGTCTGCTTGTTCGAGTCTGTCACGGGGGCAGAGCGTCTCCTCTGCCGAGCAAGGCAAAGATACGGCTTTTGTGCGCTTGTCTTCTATGGCGTAGATCAGAAAGCAGACCGCCAGGAGAGGCACTATGGGCTCTTCCTGGCGGTCTGCTTGGCTCTCTATCCGTGTAGCCTAGAGCCCCAGCCTCCCCCCCCCCCTCCACCCGAGGCAACGGGAGGGGAGTAATGCACATAGGTATCGAGGCTCTGAGGGCTTGTGCCTGAGGTCGTGATATCTAAAATTCCAAGCTATGGCCCAGTCTGACTTGTTGAGCGCTCGATATCCCCGGCCTAACTCCGAAGCCAGTAGCTTAGTCTTAGCCACCCCTAAAAGGCTCTAAGTTGAAGCCCTCCAGCGCTCTAGGTTAGAGCCCTTGGACGCTCTAAGTTGGAGCGCTTTGGGGCTCTAAGGCGGAGCGTCGGAGGGGGCGCGGTGAGCGGAGATTGGGCATGTGAGGAGGGCGGGCGTTGGCCAGCTATTAAGAGGAGGGCAGGGTAGGGCGAGGGCTCCCCCTCCCCTGCGGTAAGCCTCGCGCTAGATGGGAGCACGGGAGAGGCGGGCTAGAGAGAAATCTGTATCTTTGCTCAGTTATGAGATGTATCGCGTACACAGCTAAATATATAGGGCAGACGAAGATGATGAGACGACTCGCCTTGGGGTTGACATTCATCTCTCTAGGCTCGCTATCGGGGCAGGCACAGAGCCTCGATAGCTTGCGACAAGCCTATCCCACCCTCGGGAGCTACTATCAGCCTACTGCTATCACCAGCCACAGCCTACTAGAGGGCAAGGAGAGCGCTAGAGAGACGCGTGGCGACGTGCTCGCCCTCCTACAAGAGCAGCAGCTTGGCGATAAGTTTGCCCCCTCCATCCTAAGCTATCAACTCCTAATGCCTCTGGTGGCGACCTACCCTGAGGGTGCTCGACCAGGGTACTACCTCCCCAGCCCAGCCGAGAGTTTGCACGAGATGAGCCTAAGGCCACAGCCTACGAGCTATTTGCCTACACCCAGGCTCTCCTCGTCCCTCTCTATGCGCCTAGGGCAGATGACTATGCGCTACCTGCAAGACCATCATTTCGACCTCTTTGCCTATGGCTACGATGCTCTGATGATGGGGCGTAGAGCGCTTACCCAAGCCACCTCCAATGCCGACCTGACGCAGATGCTCGAGCGTAGGGTCGAGGGAGGCAATGCCAAAGACCTTGCCGAGCATATCAACCGCCAGGAGATACGTATTCGCCACTGGGTGCCAGCCTTCGAGTCGAGCGTTCAGCTCTCGCAAAACTATATTTCGGACAACTGGTACAAGGGCGGAGCCTCCAACCTCAACCTATACATGCGTACCTACCTAGGCCTGCAGTATAGCAGAAACAAGATTACGTGGCTCAACGAACTAGAGAGTAAGCTCAGCCTCTACACAGCTGAGGGAGCGGACAAGGGAGGGCGCTACCGCATCAGTGAGGACCTCTTGCGCCTGAGGAGCAACTTCGGTCTCAAGGCAAGCAAGCGCTGGGACTACACCATCGACGCCGAGGCGCGCACCCAGCTCTTCTCTACCTACAACGCCAATCGTACGGTAACGCAGTCGGCACTCCTCTCTCCGCTGACGACCAACGTCGGTCTCGGTATGCAGTACAAATACTCTTCGCGTAGCAAGACGATCTACGCCAGGCGTATGTCCTACTCGATGAATATCGCCCCCATCTCCTACACCATGCGTGTAACGGGACGCAAAGATATTGACCTGGCTCGTCATGGGCTAACGGAGGCCAAGCCCTACTACCACCGCATCGGTTCGACTCTGAGGGCTACCTTGCAGTGGGACTTTAATATGGACGTCAGCTGGACGAGCCGTTTGTACTTCAACACCTCCTATCAGAACGTAGAGGCCGAGTGGGAGAACACCCTCGTGATGCGTCTAGGGCGGTACTTCTCGACCCGCATCAATGTACACCTGCGCTTCGATGATGGGGTAGCCGCTCGCTCTGACAAGGGCTGGCGCAAGCATCTGCAAATCAACGAACTACTCAGCTTCGGCTTTAACTACAAGCTATAATCATAGGTATATGAAAGTTAATCTCAAGGTAACCTACCGCATCCTTTGGGCTATCGCCATCGTCATGGTCGTGGGTGGAGCCGTATGGTGCATCTTCCTCAACGAAGCTCAGCGCATCGTCGTAGGTGCGGGCGTGGTGCTGGGGCTTCTCAACTTGTTTTTTATCGGAAAGTTCTTCCAGCGCAACGACCCCGCCCATAGACAGTCCTTTCGCAAGCGTTAGCCACCTGGTAGGTGGCACCATTTACCCCATCATAAGATATGAGCAATACCCGCCATACCGAGCGTAGCCAAGCGCTCTTCTCTCGAGCCTCTCAGCTCATCCCTGGGGGCGTCAATAGCCCGGTGAGGGCCTTCCGCTCCGTTGGGCTTACACCTGTATATATAGAGCGTGGCTCGGGAGCCTACGTCTGGGATGTCGATGGCCATAGGTATCTCGACCTGATTGGTTCGTGGGGGCCTATGATCCTGGGGCACAACCCCGAGAGCATCAAGACCGCCATCGCCCAGGAGCTGGAGCGAGGGACGAGCTACGGGGCCTGCAACCCTCGGGAGGTTGAGATGGCAGAGCTCATCTGCTCGATCTTCCCCGCCGTCGAAAAGGTGCGCATGGTCAGCTCTGGCACCGAAGCGACGATGAGCGCTATACGTCTGGCGCGTGGCTTTACTGGGCGAGAGCTCATCATCAAGTTTGAGGGATGCTATCATGGGCATGCCGATAGCTTCCTCATCAGTGCTGGTTCGGGGCTCGCGACGTTTGGCCAGGCTGGGAGCGCTGGCATCACTCAGCAGACCGTCGAGACGACGCTCGTGGCGACCTACAATGACCTGGATAGCGTTCGCCAGCTCCTCGACCAGCATCCAGATCAGGTCGCCGCCGTCATCATCGAGCCGATCATGGGCAATATGGGGCTCGTTCCCCCTCGGGAGGGCTTCCTCGAGGGGCTTCGGGCACTGACCCAGGAGCGCGGTGTGCTACTCATCTTCGACGAGGTGATCAGCGGCCTAAGGGCTAGCCTCTCTGGGGCTCAGGGGCTGTATGGCATCAAGCCTGACCTAACCTGCCTGGGCAAGATCATTGGCGGAGGCCTACCCGTAGGCGCCTTTGGTGGACGAGCGGACATCATGGACTACCTCTCGCCCCTGGGGCCTGTCTACCAGGCGGGCACGCTCTCGGGCAATCCCCTAGCTATGGCCGCTGGTATCGCTATGCTACGTGAGCTCAAGCGACCTGGCGTCTACGAACGCCTCGAAGCTCTCGGGCAAATGCTAGAGACGGCCGTACGCCCACTGCTCGAGCGCTATCGGGGACGGATTAGTTTCAATCGTATAGGTTCGCTCTCGACCCTTTTCTTCACACCTACCCAGGTGCGCTCCAATGCCGAGGCCAAGGCTGCCGACACCACCGCCTACGCGCGCTACTTCGGCGCTATGCTAGAGCGAGGTTTTTACCTGCCCCCCTCTCAGTTTGAGTGCATGTTCCTCTCCCTGGCTCATAGCCCCGAGGACATCCAATCCCTAGCCAAGGCCATGGGCGAAGCACTCGCCGTTACCTATGGCGACTAATCAAAACGTATGCAGTACACCAGCTATACATTTCGTGCCGAGGCTCTCCCCGAGGGGCTAGAGCTAGAGGTTGTCTATGACCTGCTGTCGGCCGAGCTGGCCGAGGTGGGCTTTGATAGCTTCGAGGCGGGAGCAGAGACGCTCCTGGCCTACATCCCCACCGAGCAGATCGACCAGGAGGCTATCGCCACAGCCATACACGCCACGCTCGACCAGCTCTCGAGCGATGGGCTTAGGCTCAGCTACCATATCGAGACCATCCCCGAGGTCAATTGGAACGAAGAGTGGGAGCGCAATTACTTCCAGCCCATCATCCTGGGCAATGGGTTGTGCATGATACGCGCCCCTTTTCATGCGCCAGAGCCTAGCATCACGACGGAGGTCATCATTAGCCCCAAGATGGCCTTCGGTACGGGCAACCACGAGACGACAGCGCTCGTCATCGAGTACCTGCTCTCTCTGGGAGAGGGATTGCAAGGCAAGCGCGTCTTGGACATGGGCTGTGGTACGGGTATCCTGGGCATCCTAGCCCTCAAGCAAGGCGCCGGGCACCTAACCGCCATTGACATAGACGAATGGGCGTATCACAACGTCCTTGAGAATGCCTCCCTCAATGGCGTTAGTATCCCTGATGCCTTGCAGGGCGACGCCTCCAGCCTCTCTGGGCGAGAGCCGTACGACCTGGTACTGGCCAACATCACCCGCAACATCCTCTTGCAAGACCTACCCGCCTATGTAGAGGTGATGCGCCCCCTTGGTACGATTGCCCTGAGTGGCTTCTATCAAGAGGATGCTCCTCTGCTCATAGAGCGAGGGCGCGAGCTAGGGCTAACGCTCATAGACCAGCGTAGCCACAACCGCTGGACACTCCTGGTCCTGCAGCGTGCCCACACAGACTAGCAACATACAACACATCAAACGATTATGAATATCAAACGTATCTTATCCCTCGCCATAGGGCTAGTGCTCTTCGGCTCCTGGGTGGCGAAGGCTAGTGGCGAGCGTCACCAGCGCCCCGACCGCCCTCGTATCGTCGTGACGATGGTCGTAGACCAAATGAGCTGGGACTACC
>JBGYQR010000137.1:0-6560 GCA_041839075.1 Porphyromonas sp. | reverse complement strand
GAGCTCTCCGTAGAGGTCGCTGATGTTGGGACGTTTGAGCTGATAGGGTAGGCAGACGAGCAATCCCTCTAAGGTCTCTGGAGCACTTGTGATGATCTCATATAAGCGCCTCCCCAGCACAGTATCATAGTGCTGGAAGGTATCTACTGCGAAGTTGTTAGTGCCCCCCCCCTTGTAGATGGTGCGAAACCATTTGTAGCTCTCCGTCCCCATAGCGACCTCTACGGAGAGCTCTTTTGGGAGCGAGAGTGGCTCTCTAGGCTAGACATATTCACCCAATGCCATAGTGACCAAGTCTTTGGTGATGCTAGCTTCACCCGCTTCTATCTAGGTCGCAAGGATATTACAGACTATCCCGCATACATCCGCCTACTGCAACAGATCTGGGCTGGTCGAGACCTCATCATCGTAGAGGGAGCCTTGTCAAGGCTGGGAGTAGGGAATGATCTGTTTGACTCCTCGAGGAGTATTAGGCGTGTCATATGCCCCTCGACCAACGCCTTCGGTAAATACGCGGATATCCTAGAGCAGGTCAAGCAGGTTGCTCAGCCAGGAGACCTCCTCTTGCTCGCCCTAGGACATACGGCAACGGTGCTAGCCGTAGACCTACACCTCCTAGGTTACCAAGCCATCGACATCGGCCATATCGACATTGAGTACGAATGGTACCGAATGGGAGCCAAGGGTAAGGTTGCCATTCCCAACAAGTCTGTCAATGAGGTAGCCTCTGGGCGTATCCAAGAGGCCTCCATTCAAGATCAGAAGTATCTTGCTCAGATCGTTGCTCGGGTAGACTGAGACGCCTACCCATCCGAATAAAGAAATTAGACAATGAAGATATTCAACAACATACCAGAGCTGCAGAGCTTTGTATCAGCTCATCGTGAGGCTGGGCGTCGCATCGGCTTCGTCCCTACGATGGGAGCCCTACACAGTGGGCATATTAGCCTTGTCAAGCGTGCGCTCGAGACCTGCCAGGTGTGCCTGGTGAGCGTGTTTGTCAATCCCACGCAGTTCAACGACCCTCGAGATCTCGAGACCTACCCACGTACCTTCGAGGCGGACAGAGCGCTTCTAGAAGAGGCGGGGGCATCAGCGGTCTTTCACCCCAGCGTGGAGGTCATCTATCCAGAGGAAGACACGAGAGCGTTTGCCGTCGGCCGTGTGGCCGAGGTCATGGAGGGGGCTCATCGCCCTGGACACTTTAGGGGCGTTATGCAGGTGGTCAGCCGCCTTTTCGACATCGTCCGCCCCGACGTAGCATTCTTTGGGGAGAAAGACTTCCAGCAGATTGCCGTCATCAGAGCCATGTGCACGCTTATAGGTTCCCCAGTAGAAATCGTGGCCTGCCCCATCGTACGTGAGCCCGATGGGCTAGCCCTCAGCAGTCGCAACGTGCGCCTGAGGCCCCAACAGCGCCTCATCGCGCCCATGATCTACCGAGTACTCCAGGCCAGCCGTGGGCTCCTAGCTATCCTCTCGCCCAGAGAGGTAGCACAATGGGTCATCGGCACACTCGACAGCCTACCCGAGCTCCGAGTTGAATACTTCCAAATCGTCGATAGCGATAGCCTAGAGGAGATTGAGACGTGGGCAGATAGCCCTCGCCCCTACGGATGTATCACCGTCTATTGCGGAGAGGTACGACTCATCGACAACATCAGTTATAGAGACTAACGTAGCCCATGACCTATCGCCTAGTCTCCATTGCCCTAGCCGCCCTGCTCCTAGCTAGTTGTGGAGCTAAGAAGCCTCTCCCTCAAGCCCCACTCGACATCCCTAAGACCGAGATAGAGCTCCCAGCGCCACCACAGCTCTGGAGGCCTCCTCTGGGCGACAGCATACGCCACGAGATGCGTGCGGTATGGCTTACGACAGCCTATGGGTTGGACTGGCCTCGCACCAAGGCCGACACCCCCAATGGCATTCGCCAGCAAAAGGAAGAGCTCGAGCGTATCCTCGATCGCCTTGTGGCTGATGGCTACAACACCATCTTCTTCCAAGCTCGTCTATCAGGCAACACGACCTACTTCAGTGAGCGCGAACCTTTCAGCAGGGTCTTCACCAAGGATGGAGAGAGGCCAGACTACGACCCTCTAGCCTTTGCCGTCGAGGCATGCCACAAGCGTGGTCTTCAGATACATGCCTGGATGGTTACCTACCCTCTGACCTCTAGTCGTCAGCGCCCGCATCCTATCGTTCAGAAAAATCCCTCTTGGGCAATCGCCCATAAGGGGTCTCGCCACCTAGACCCTGGCCTACCGGAGGTACGGAGCTATATCACGGAGCTGGCCTCTGACCTAGCCAGGCGCTATGAGGTAGACGGCATCCACTTTGATTACTTCCGCTATCCAGAGGATGCGGAGAAATTTAATGACACTAAGAGCTACGCGCGCTATGGCAAGGGGCAGGACAAGGAAGCCTGGCGTCGCGACAACCTAACTCGTCAGCTCGAGCAGGTCAAGGAGAGCCTCCAAGCCATCAACCCGCGCATCCAGATTAGTGTTGCTCCTCTGGGCAAATATCGTAAGCTGAGCGACCTAGGTCGCCCTCACGGCTGGACGGCCTACGAGAGCGTACACCAAGACGTTGAGACCTGGGCTCAGCGTGCCCTCGTGGACTTCGTCGTACCGATGATGTACTACCGAGACCACCTCTTCGAGCCCTTTGTGGTGGACTGGCAACGCACCGTGGGCAAGTATATCCCCGTGGTTGTTGGGCTAGCTCCCTACCGAGTAGACCCCAAGGAGGAGCGCTCTCCCTGGGCTCCAGAGGTGATACATGATCAGATCCTGATCGCACGTCAGCATGGCACAGGTGGGGTAAGTATGTTTCGTGAGAAAAACATAGGCCCCGAGCAACCTCGCCTTAGGACGCTCATCCAGCAGGCTTTTCGTCTACCCGCCCTTATGCCCAAGCTCCCTCGGGGCAAGCATCCTAGCCTGGTCGCTCCATCGCAGCTCAAGGTCAGTAGCCAAGAGGGCAAGGTGCAGCTCTCCTGGCAGGGCATGGAGCATCCCCTAGGCGTTACCTATCGGGTGTGGTGTACGATCGTACATGCCAACGGACGCAAGGAGAGCCAACTACTCGTGCAGGGGCTCAAGCAACCCAGCTGTATCCTAAGGCTTGTAGACTTCTCCGGAGGAGATAGCATCGTCCTAGGGGTCGAAGCGGTTAATGCCCTTGGCGTGTCCCAGGCCTCGACCGAGTCTATCGAGTATAAGCTCGTGGCACAGCCTGCCCTAGAGCAATGAACCTCTATATACACGTCCCCTTTTGCGCTCAGCGCTGTTCCTACTGCGACTTTTACACTCAGACCAACCTACGTCTGCGCTCTGCATATCTCTCAGCCCTCATCAGAGAGCTAGAGATGCGCAGGGCGCAGTTGCCTCATGGCGATAGCATCAAGCATCTCTACTTCGGTGGAGGCACCCCCTCGCTACTCTCGCCAGGCGAGCTCCAGCAAGTCATCGACGCCATCCGACAGCTCTACCCGCTCTCTGCGGGGGGCGAGTGGACTATCGAATGCAACCCCGATGACATCACCCGAGACTATGCCGAGGCGCTAAGGGGGGTAGGCTTCAACCGCGTAAGCATGGGCGTGCAGAGCTTCCAAGAGAGCGATCTGCAGTTTCTCAATCGTCGCCACTCGGCTCAGCAGGTCTACTCCGCGGTAGATGATCTACACTCGGCTGGCTTCGACAACCTGAGCCTCGACCTTATCTACGGACTGCCTGGGCAGACAGAGGCCTCCCTGCAAGACAATCTCAACCGCATCCTCTCGCTCAAGGTGCCCCATATCTCGGCCTACCACCTTATCTACGAGGAGGGGACACCTCTGACCAGGATGAGGGATAGAGGCATAGTCTCGGAGGTCTCCGAAGATGAGAGCCTACGCCTTTTGGAGCTACTCACCGAGACGCTCACGCGGGCTGGCTACGAGCACTACGAGGTCTCCAACTTTGCCCTCCCAGGGCGCTATGCCCAGCTCAACACAGGCTACTGGATGGGAGAGGGCTACCTAGGCCTGGGCCCGAGTGCGCATAGCTTCGATGGTCTCAGCACCCGCTCAGAGAATGTTGCCTCCATCAGCGACTACACCACCTCCATACTTGAGCAGGGCGTCCTGCCTCAGTCTACCGAATACCTCTCTCCCACCGACCTAAGGCACGAGATGCTGATGGTACGCCTACGTACGCAGTGGGGCTTGCCCCTAGAGGTCTATACAGATCGGTTTGGTCAGGCCGAGACCGAGAGCCTACTAGGCCGAGCCCAGCCCTACCTGGCCGATGGGCGCCTAAGCCTCGAGGGTAATACGCTACGCATCACCAGCCGAGGGCTCTTTGTCTCCGATGCCATCATCCTAGCCCTTTGGGACTAGCGCCCCATCAGCTCCGTGTACCTACGCCCCGTCTGGTAGAGGGGGTACACGCTCGCTAGTGCCCACAGGACTACGAGCGCCCATAGGGGCAGGCGCCACTCTACCCATAGAGGCGAGAGACGACTACCAAACTGAGCCACCTCTAGTAGGCCCTGCCCCAGCCATTCGGCCAGGGTGTTGAGTGGCACCAGGGCGAGCCCCAGCCCCTCGAGCATATAGATGATGAGCGCTAGGGGAATTAGCAGGGTAGAGACTAGCGCCATAGGCAGGCTCGTCCAAACGAAGCTCCAGCTCACCGCCCCAAAGAGATAGAGGCATAGGGGCAGGACGTACACCTGCACGCTGATACTAACCGCCCATACCTGCCAGAGGTAGCGCAGTGCCCGAGAGCGAAACCTCCCAGCGCTCTCCACCAGAGGCCCAGCATACAGCCCGATGGAGAGCACGGCCATGTAGCTCAGCCACATCCCAGCGCTGTATAGGAGTGTCGGCTCCGTGAGGAGCTGCACCAAGGCCGAGACGGCCAAGATATTAGGTAGGTAAATGGGACAAAACAGCCACCTGCCGATCAGCACAAACGTCAGCATCATCGCCGCTCTGATGGTCGGAGGCGAACCGCCCGTCAGCACGACAAATCCCCACACCAACAAGAGAAGCCAGGCGAAGTATATCGCTCGCCCCCATCCAAAGCGTCTAAGGACGGAGAGCACAAGCGCGCCTAGAGCTACGACCACGCCTAGGTGGAAGCCACTGACCACAAGGATATGCGCGCCCCCTGAGCGAACGAAGTTTCGCCTGAGCGCCTGCTCGTCTGAGCCTTCCTCCCCCCTAGGGAGGTAGCCCAGGGCAATAGCTCCCATCAGCCTCTGCACCTCGGGACTAATCCCATGCCCCTCTGTATGGTGATACAGACGAGCCGAGAGCGAGGTTTGCTCCCGGCCGTTCCCTCCTGTCATCTCGAGCACCACCCGAGAGAGCGAGAAGCTATCTCCCATGCGCCACTGAGCATAGAGCATCGCAAGAGCCACCAGCACGATCATCTGCCCCAGGCGAAACAGACGACCTCCCCCCACATAATGCCCACCCTTGACACCCCGGGCAGAGAGCGCCATACCCCCAGCCATCACGACAAGGCCACAGCCCATGCACAGCATAGCGTGCGGACTGTGGCCTTGATAGTGTAGATGGATGCCTAGCGCCGTAGGCACCAGCCCCCATAGGGCAACGGAGCGATACCAGGCCAGCCGTAGCCCTAGGTATATCGCCCGCCACATCGCCCTCATATTCGGTAGGGGTTGAGCCTCTAGCGACTAAGGAGCCTTAGCCCCTCTATCGCCTCTAGGGGATTGGTGTGGCCGAAGACATAGCTCCCCGCCACTAGGGCGTCAGCTCCTGCCTCCACCAGGGCTCGACCGGTCTCTAGATTGACGCCTCCGTCGATCTCGATGAGCGTATGGGCTCCCGACTCGTCGATCATACGGCGCAGGCGACTGGTTTTGTTTAGTATCTGAGGGATGAACTTCTGCCCGCCATAACCAGGATTGACACTCATCAAGAGCACCATATCCAGGTCGGCGATCACATCCCTTAGGAGCTCTACGGGAGTATGAGGATTGAGGGTAACGGCAGCCCTCATACCCAGGTCTTTGATGGCGTAGATAGCTCTGTGCAGATGGGTAACAGCCTCATAGTGAATATTCATTGTGTCTACTCCTAGCTTAGCCAGCTGAGGGGCAAACTTCATCGGCTCAACGATCATCAAGTGTACGTCGAGCTTCTTCTCTAGCCGTGGGGCGATAGCCTCGAGGATGGGGAAGCCAAACGAGAGGTTGGGGACAAAGACACCATCCATAATGTCGATATGTAGCCACTCGGCAGAGCTGCGGTTGATGAGGTCGATGTCTTGCTCTAGGTTGAGGAAGTTGGCCGAGAGCAATGATGGAGAAACGATGGTTGGCATAGCGTTGTGATGTATTTGTTGCGTTTGTATTCGGTCCGTTGAGCCCAGCCCCTCGGGGGGCGAGAGCTTGAGGCAAAGGTAAGACTTTTGCCACATCACCAGCCTCACCTGTGGCGCGAGCCCAGGAGCGAATGAGCGCGGCACGCCTCTAGCGCCTCTCCTCTTCTCCCGAGGCGCTCCAACTTAGAGCCCCGAGACGCTCTAACCTAAAGCCCCGAG
>JBGYQR010000136.1:0-3014 GCA_041839075.1 Porphyromonas sp. | reverse complement strand
GCGCATCCAGGCCGAGAGCCTAGAGCGTGTCTTCCCCCACGCTGGCAAATGGGAGGAGCGTACACGCCGAGAGGGGCTCCACCTGTGGTACGACATCAAGCTCAAGCCACAGAGTGACCCCTCGGTGGCGCTACAAATGCGAGAGCAGGCGATAGCTCTAGCCGAGCAGTACGCTGGCGTCACCATCGCTGAGCGCGTACAGCTCTATGAGCTACCCGACGTTAAGCCCATTCTTTTCACCGAGTCAATGGGCGAGCTACGCTCGGGGACTACGGAGCGTCCCACCGACGACCCCTTGCTCCCCCGCCAGTGGCACTATCACAACGAGGGCAACTTCGTCCGTGCCAAGAAGGGGGCTGACATCAACCTCTACGAAGCCTGGCGGATTGAGATGGGCAAGCCCAACGTCCTAGTGGCCATCGTCGATGGTGGTATCGACATCGAGCACGAAGACCTCAACGCCAACATCCACATCAACACTGCCGAGCGAGACGGGACGCCAGGCGTCGATGACGACAACAATGGGCTGGTCGATGATATCTATGGGTACAACTTTGCCATGGGCCAATCCAAGATCGTCCCCCACGACCACGGCACCCATGTAGCAGGTACCGTCGCAGCCCGTAGCAACAACCACCTCGGTGTGGCGGGCGTCGCAGGAGGCAATGGCGATGCCGATAGTGGCATTAGACTGATCTCGTGCCAGACGTTTGCCACCAACCCCTTGACGGGGCGCAAGATGAGCGGAGGCTTCGATAGAGCCATCAAGTATGGCGCAGACGCAGGAGCGGTCATTAGCCAAAACTCCTGGGGACAGCCCCACTCGACCCAGCTACCCGCCTCGTACAAAGAGGCCATCGACTACTTCGTCAAGTACGCAGGCTGCGACAACAAGGGTGAGCAACTCGAGGGCTCTCCGATGAAGGGCGGGGTGGTCATCTTCGCCGCGGGCAACGAAGGCTACGAGTATGCAGCCGCCCTAGCCTCCTACAAGGAGGTGATCGCCGTAACGTCGATGGCTCCCAACTTTGAAGCCTCATACTTTACTACCTACGGTACCTGGGCAGACATCATGGCTCCTGGGGGCGATATGTACTATCACAATGGTCAGGTGCTCAGCACCCTACCAGGCAACAAGTATGGGTACATGCAGGGGACGTCTATGGCCTGCCCCCATGTGTCGGGTATCGCAGCCCTCGTCGTCTCTAGGCACGGAGGACGAGGCTTCACAAACGAAGACCTCAAACGTCGCCTCACCACCTCTCTGCGTCCCGAGCGCATCAATGCCATCAACCCCCGCCTGGCAGGCAAGCTCGGGGCAGGGTATATAGACGCTGCTCTGGCGCTAGCAGATGGTCCCTCAGAGGCGGACCTAACGACCAACACTGCTCCCGAGGCCATACAATGGGCAGAGCCCGAGATAACCCACCGCGGGCTGAGTGTCCGCTGGCTGGTGCCTAAGGACGCAGAGGAGGGGGTCGCCTTTGGCTATCGCTTGTACGCTCAGTCGGCTAGCTTCTCAGAGGCTGAGCTACCTGGGCTGGAGTATGCTGACATCAAGGAGCCCCAGGCTCAGCTGGGGGCTGTGTTGCAGTATTCGTTTCAGGGGCTCAAGGCCGACACCGAGTACTACTTCGCCCTTGTAGCCTACGACAAGTGGGGGCACATGGGTAGCCCGACCTTCAAGACTATCCGCACCCTGAGCAACAATGCCCCCAAGATCACTATGCCCGAGATAGCACCTATCCGCATCGCTGGCGAAGAGGTCTATACCCTCGCCCTACCCGTCAGCGACGTCGATGGCCATAGCTGGACGTGGCGTATCGTGGGGCAGAGCCATGGAGCAGTGGTGACGAAGACGGCCGAGGGGCTCGAGGTACAGCTCCGCGTACGTGGCGCTGTGGGCAAATACGTTCTCACGCTAGAGGTCGAGGACGAGCTAGGCGCCACCGACCAGGTGGAGATACCCTTTGAGATCTACACCAATAGGGCGCCCGTCCTCATGACACGCTTTGCACGCCTATATATCGTCCGAGGTACGACGGAGGAGATTGACCTCATGGGGCACTTCGCCGATCCCGACGGTGACGCACTCACGTTTGCCGTACGTCCTACGGGCAAGGGTACGAGCCAAGCCGCCCTACAAGGGAGTAAGCTCACCCTCACGGCTGGGCAGAGTGGACGCTCGGCCTTCGAGATAACGGCTACCGACGCCAAGGGGCTCTCCACTAAGAGTATCCTAGAGGTCGAGGCGACGACCGATGAGCTCATCCAGCTCGTCTACCCAACGCCTGCGACGACGACGCTCAATATCCGCGTCTTGCGTGGCATCAGCGCTATCCAGACTGTCGTCTATACAGCCACGGGTAGTAGGATCCTTAGCCGTAGCCTAACGGTAGGCAAGTCTTCGGTGGCTAGCCTCGATATCGCCCAGCTCGCCTCGGGTAGCTATGTCGTCGAAGTGTCGGCCGCTGGCAAGACGATGCGCAAGCCCTTTACCAAACGATAATGCTCTGAAAGTCTATGATTAAGAAGATAATACTGACGGCTCTGTCGTCCCTCGCCCTAGGGGCTGTCGCCTCTGCTCAATCGGGCGCTCTGCCCGTGCTGGGGTTACAGCAAGATGTGCGTGCTACTGCCATGGGTGGTGTCTATCCTACGGACGGAGGAGGGCATCTATACTCTGTCCCCACGGATGTCTTCGTGGGCTGTTGTCAAACGAAGCTCAGGCTACACACGACGCTGGGGCTAACGCCCGAGCGAGGAGAGCTCTCCAGCCAGATGGCGACCATTGCGGGAAGCTATCGGATGAATAGGCACGCCCTCCTGGTGGGGGCACGTTACCTCGGCTTTGGTGCCCAAGACTACGTTGGGTCTGGTGGTATGGTACGTGGGCGGATACACCCACGGGATTGGACAGTGGATCTCGGCTATGCCTATTCGATCAGCAAAGCCCTGGCGGTCTATGCCCGTGGAGGATTCGTGCAGTCGTACAATTCGCTCAATGCCGATGT
>JBGYQR010000135.1:0-3262 GCA_041839075.1 Porphyromonas sp. | reverse complement strand
CAGGGCGAGAAGGCCTGCGTGCGCCAGCACCGCTACGGCTATGGCGACGACGTGGCGCCTCGGATGGCTTCGGAGCTTACTCACGGCTATCGGGTGGTGATACTGGAGGAGGCCTCCTCGGTGATTTTGGTGGCCAGCACTACGCGTAGCTTGGCCGAGCTAGCAGCGCTGATGGTGCGTACAACGTCGCGGTATGGTACGCTCTCATCGGCATGTATGGCCACGTAGCCCTCGGGGTTTTGTGTCGCCCAAGAGGCCAGCTCCATCTCGATGTCGGGTATGGTGAGCTGTATCTCGGGGGCTTTGCCTAGGCCTAGATAATACTCGCCCTCGGGCGTGATGATGATACGTGCCGAGGCAGGCTCTGTGGCAGGCTGTGCCGTGGCGCTAGGTAGCGTTACCTTGATGGCATTGGGGACGATGACGGTACTGGTAACCAGGAAGAAGATCAGGAGCAAGAATATCACGTCCGTCATAGACGCCATACTAAAGCTCTCGGTTACCTTCGTCTTGCGCTTAATGCTCATAGGCTTCGTTGAGCAGGTCCATAAACTCCACCGTCTTGGTCTCTAGGATGCTAGCGACGACAGCGATGCGAGCGGCCAGGTAGTTGTAGGCAAAGAGGGCCAGGATGCCGACGACGAGCCCACCTACGGTGGTTACTAGGGCCTCGTATATCCCTCCCGAGAGTAGGGCGACGTCTACGCCGGCGGTGCCAGCGTTGGCCATGTCAAAGAAGGCGCGTACCATCCCCGTTACCGTACCGAGGAAGCCGATCATGGGTGCTCCGGCAGCGATGGTAGCAATGATGGGCAGGCCACGCTCTAGGCGCCCTACCTCGATGTTGCCGACGTTTTCGATCATGACCAGCACATCGTTCATCGGACGGCCTAGACGGCTAATGCCCTTGAGGACCATTCGTGCCGCGGGGGTGTCGGTCTCCTGGCAGAGGCGGATGGCGCTATCGGCCTTGCCCTCGGCGATGTAGTCGCGGATGCGTGCCATGAAATGCTTGTCCTCCTTGGCGGCAGAGCGTATCTCGAGGTACTTGGCCACGAAGATATAGGTGGCCAGGAGCGATAGCACGAGTAGGACGATCATGATCCATCCCCCCTTGGTGGCTAGGTCTAGTACCGATAGAGAGGGTGCTATGGTAGCCTCTGTCGTGGAGAGGGCGGAGGAGATGGTGTCTATTACAGCTGTTTCTTCCATTGTGGGATATGGGGGCGTTGATTGATATTGTATGGGTTGATGGTTTGTTGCTCTTGCTCTCTAGGGGAGGGTGGGCGTCTCCCCCCTTGGGGCTATCTATTGCCGAGGGCGACCTGGTAGCGGTGTAAGGTCTCCTCGAGCCCTAGGTAGAGGGCTTCGCTGATGAGGGCGTGCCCGATAGAGATCTCGTCGAGATAGGGGAGGGACTTTTGTAAGTAGCCCACATTCTCAAGGCTTAGGTCGTGCCCAGCATTGACGCCTAGCCCTAGCTCGTGGGCCAGCTGGCTAGCCTTGACGAAGGCCTCTACTGCCCGAGGAGCGTCTGACCCGTAGGCCTGAGCGTAGGGCTCGGTGTAGAGCTCTATGCGGTCTGTGCCAGTCCTGGCTGCTTGGGCGATATTATCTAGGTCTGTACCTACAAAGATGGAGGCTCGGATACCCCATTGGTGTAGCGTCGCGATGATGCCACATAGCTCATCGAAATGTCGAGAGACATCCCAGCCTGCGTTGCTAGTGAGCTGCTCAGGGCTGTCGGGTACGAGGGTAACCTGCTGAGGGCGCACCTCTGCCACGAGGGCCATAAAGTCTCTAGTGGGATTGCCCTCGATATTGAACTCGGTGGTCAGTATAGGGCTTAGGTCGCGTACATCCTGGTAGCGTATATGCCGCTCGTCGGGTCGTGGGTGTACCGTAATGCCGTGTGCGCCAAAGCGCTCAATATCCATGGCTACGCGTAGTAGGTCGGGGACGTTGCCCCCTCGTGCATTGCGTAGGGTTGCGATCTTGTTTATATTGACGCTGAGTTTAGTCATCTCTTTGGGTTATATTTGCATTATTACAAATGTAAGGTTTTATTCTCAATTGATACACCCATGGCACCTATACAGCGTGTGGCCATCTTCGGGACGGGGCACAAAGAGCAGCATACGCCCGACCTAAGGCTCCTGTTTGACGAACTAGAGCAGAGAGGTATAGCGATGTACTTTGACCCAAAGTTTCACCGAGCACTCACCGAGGACTACAAGCTCTCGCCTCGTATTGCAGGCTACGTAGAGGCAGGCGTTGCTCTCGATGTCGATTGCGCCATTAGCCTTGGTGGCGATGGTACCTTGCTCCGTACCGCTAGGCGCATAGCCTCTCAGTCGATACCTATCCTAGGCATCAACCTCGGTAGGCTTGGGTTCCTCACGGATATGAATGTAGCCGAGGCCTCTTCGCTCATCGGGCGACTGACCCAGGGGCACTATACGCTACAAGAGCGTATGCAACTAAGCGTCGAGGTCGATGGTGTGAGCTACGGCGATGTGCTCAACGAGGTCGCTATCCTCAAGCGCGAGACGGGCTCTATGATACGCATACATACCCAGGTCGATGGGGTCTACCTGGCCGACTACGACTGCGATGGTCTAGTGGTCTCTACCCCCACAGGGTCTACGGCCTATTCGCTCAGCGTACATGGGCCGATCATCATGCCCGATACGCCCTGTGTGCTGCTAGCTCCTATTGCGCCCCATTCGCTGACGATGCGCCCTCTGGTGGTCTCTAGCAGCACTGCCGTCAAGATGGAGGTCTCGGCGCGCAACAATACGGCGCTCCTGGTACTAGATGGGCAAACCAAGATAATCCCCTGCGGAGCATCTATCCTGGTGCGCCGTAGTGAGGTCTGTGTGCGGATGGTACAGCTACGCACGACTTCGTTTGCAGAGACCCTAAGACGTAAGCTCCTTTGGGGCGCCTCTGTGCGCGAATAGAGGCGAACCTACCCCCTCTCTACCCCTCCTCTCTTGAGCGCCTCAGTGCCTCTGGAGGGGAGGGGCTTTTGCTCCTCCTCAGGGCTTCAACTTAGAGCGTCTTGGGGCTTTAACTTAGAGCGTCTCGGGGCTCTAACTTAGAGCGTCTTGGGGCTTTAACTTAGAGCGCCTCAGGGCTCTAACTTAGAGCGCTTCGGGGCTCTAACCTAGAGCGTCTCGGGGGTATATAGTACAACCTCCAGCCCACCCATCTTGTGGGAGCTGGAGGTTGTCTGTTGTCCGCTCTCTAAGAGCTGTTT
>JBGYQR010000134.1:0-2893 GCA_041839075.1 Porphyromonas sp. | reverse complement strand
TTTTATCATATCTCCACAGACGAGGTGTATGGCTCACTGGAGCTAGGCGGAGGCCTATTCACCGAAGAGACGAAGTACGCCCCCCACAGCCCCTACTCCGCCAGTAAGGCTAGTAGCGATCACTTCGTGCGAGCCTATCACGACACCTATGGCTTGCCTACGCTCATCAGTAACTGCTCCAACAACTACGGGCCATTCCAGTTCCCCGAGAAGCTCATTCCTCTGTTTATTAACAACATTCGTCAGGGTAAACCTCTCCCCGTATATGGGCGGGGAGAGAACGTGCGCGACTGGCTCTACGTAGAGGATCATGCGAGAGCCATAGACCTCATTTTTCATGAAGGAGTGCCTGGGGAGACCTACAACATTGGAGGCGAAAACGAATGGCGCAACATTGACCTCATCCATCTACTCATCGACACCACCGACCGACTGCTCGGACACCCCGAGGGGTACTCCCGAGGACTTGTTACCTTCGTCACCGACCGCGCTGGCCACGACCTTCGCTATGCCATCGATGCCAGCAAGCTCAAGCGGGAGTTAGGCTGGTCGCCCTCCCTGCAATTTGAGGAAGGCATCGAGCGCACCATCCGCTGGTACCTTGACAACGATGCTTGGCTTGCACGCATTACCTCGGGAGACTACATACGCTACTACGAGGAGATGTATAGCGGTCGCTAGGCTATAAGTTTGACCCCTCGAGGGCTCTAAGTTAGAGCCCCAAGGCGATCTAAGTTAATCCCCCCAAGGGCTCTAAGTTAGAGCCCTTGGGGGGATTAGTTTGTAGTCTATTTCCTCAGAGCTCTACCGACCCAAGGGGGGGGGGATTTGGTTCCAGTAAGCGGCGGATAAGAGGAGCAGTCTAGAGATGCTTGTTGTAGCGCCTGGCATCGATGCCCAGGAAGATAAAGAGCATGATACTGAAGCCCCAAAGAGATGAGCCTCCATAACTGAAAAACGGTAGAGGGATACCAATGACTGGGATGATACCGATGACCATTCCGACGTTGATAAAGAGGTGGAAGAAAAATATCGAGGCAATGCAGTAGCCATACACACGTCCAAACCTCCAGGTCTGCCTCTCGGATAGATGTACCAGCCTTAGGATAAACACCCCGTAGATGATGAGCAAGAGAGACGTCCCAACAAACCCCTGCTCTTCGCCAACAGTACAGAGGATGAAGTCAGTGTCTTGCTCGGGGACATAGTTGAGCTTCGTCTGCGTGCCCTGCAGGAAGCCTTTACCCCAAAGCCCCCCCGAGCCAATAGCAATCTTGGACTGCTCTACGTTGTAGCCATCACCGCGGGGATCGCTCTCGATACCCAGTGACACCTTGATGCGCACCTGCTGGTGAGGCTCCAGCACCTGGTCAAAGATATAGCTCGTCGAGAGGAAGAAGCCATACGACCCCAAGGCAAAAAGTATCATCAAGGCATACCGCATCACTATCGTCCGAAGCCAGAGATAGAGCAGGTATAGGACGAGGAGGCCTAATACTCCCATGGCCAGCCAAGCCATATCAAAGGGGTATAGAAACTGGTGGACGAGAGCTCCTACGAGATATATCCCCACTCCAATACCCAAGATATAGGGGATATGGGGGTTGCGTCTCTTGCTATATATGACGAGTAGCGCAAGGGTAAATAGCACTATGGCACTGCAGATCACAAAGCCATCCGCCGGTGTCGTCCCCCCAAACCACAGCTCGCCATCGAGCATCAAGCCAGCAATGAAGTAAAACGTTGCCGAGACCCCTAAGCCCATGAAGAGCCCCGTGAATCCCTCTCGGTACAAGGCCAAGAAAAGGGAGAGGAAAACGAGCGCAGACCCCGTCTCGCTCTGTCCCAAGATGAGTAAAACTGGGGCAAAGACAGTAGCCATAAGCTGAAGGTAACTCCTAAGCGAGCGAACCTCAAAGCCATATCTACTACACTGAAAGGCCAGCATCAAAGCGGTCGCGACCTTGGTAAACTCTGCTGGTTGCAAGCGCACGGGTCCTAGCACTAACCAAGAGCGAGACCCTTTGATGTCGGGGGCGACAAATATAGTAACCAGACATAGCCCAAGCATAGCGACATAGAAGACAGGGGCGTAAGTCTCGAAAAGCTGCGAATTGACCATCAGCACAGCAAAGGCTACCACAAGACCTAGGCCTATCCAGACGAGCTGCATGATCGGACGGCTTCCAAAGCGAAACAATTCGTCCATATCGAAGCTATATGTCGCCCCGCAGATGGAGAACCACCCTGCCACAACGAGCAGGAGGTATAGCACGACCGTAGACCAGTCGAGAGACTGCCAGAGGGTATGGTTCCTAGAGAGCATTGCTGTAATAGATACGACTAGTTTTCATCTGATTGGCCACGGCCTCCCCCGCTGGCGACATTTTACCTTCGCGGAGGTAATACTCCATCATCACACGGCCAATAGGAACGCCATAGTGGGCTCCGAAGCCCCCATTCTCGACATAGACCGCAATGGCGATCTTGGGATTGCGCCTAGGAGCAAAGCCAATAAAAGCTGAGTGATCTCGCCCGTGGGGGTTCTCTGCCGTTCCCGTCTTGCCACAGACCTCTATCTCCCCAGGGGCGAAGTTGGCAGCCCGGCACGTACCACTCGTTACCGCCATGGCCATACCCGCGACGACGTGCTCCCAGTCCTCAGCCTTGATACCCGACTGACGAGGCTGAGTATAGAGAGTGTCCAAGGGCATCCCCTCTATACTGCGCACTACATGAGGTGTGTACCACACACCACGGTTGGCAATCAGAGCACTGAGGTTCGCTATCTGCAGGGGAGTAGCCAGGACCTCACCCTGGCCAATGGAGACAGAGATGATGGTACTAGAGTTCCATCTGCCTTTGTAGATTTTGTCATAGACCTTGCTATTAG
>JBGYQR010000133.1:0-11836 GCA_041839075.1 Porphyromonas sp. | reverse complement strand
TACTAACATCTCTCCACTTCTGCTATATCTAAGCCCCTCATTTACACACATTTTTCCCTGCATTCCTTACGCCGAATTCGCGTTTATTTATAGCGTCTTTGAATAAGCTCCTCTGGAAGACGAGCCATAGCTCCGTGTTGTGTGCAGACGTAGGCCGAGATATTTACGGCACGCTGATGAGCCTCCTCTATACTCCACCCTTGTACGATCGAGGTCATAAAGGCCGCAGAGAAAGAGTCTCCAGCTCCGACCGTGTCTGCTACCACTACGCTCGGCGTGGGCTGGTAGGAAACCTTACCTGGGCTGTACACGTAACTGCCTTGAGTGCCACAGGTCAAGATGAGCATCCTCAGCCCATAGCGCCCAAGCAATGCCCAGCACTTGTCCTCGGGAGCAATCCCTCCAAGTCCCATAAGCTCTCCGACAAGCTCAAGCTCCTCATCGTTAATCTTCAGCACATTGCAGAGCTCCAATGAAGAGCGGAGCGTTGCCAAGTCATAATAATGCTGTCGGAGGTTGATGTCGAAAACCTTGTAGCAATGTGGTACTGCAGGCATCTCCTCAATAAAACGGCGTATCGTCTGCCGAGAGACAGGACTACGCTGAGCCAGAGATCCAAAGCAGACTACGCGTGTTTGCTTGGCGATACGTATCAATTCGCTACTCTCGGGTATATTGTCCCAAGCCACGCCCTCATGTATCTGATAGGTTGGTACACCCTTATCATCGAGCTGCACGTCTACCGTACCCGTCGGGAAATCTACTCGTGGCAACAGAGCCGCCAGCCTATACTGGCGCAAGTATTGCTCTACCTCATCACCGAGGCTATCCTTGCCGATAGCGCTTACGACCATGCTGTCGAGCCCTAGCTGCGCTGTGTGGTAGGCAAAGTTAGCTGGTGCACCACCGAGCTTCTTCCCCTCAGGAAGGACATCCCATAGTATTTCTCCTAATCCTACAATCATCATCTATATTTTATATCAGTACAGTTTTATTCTGCTAGGGTGTATATATCTAGGCTACGTAGCCGAGCATCCTTTGCCTTGCTAGTGATACTCAAACCACTGAGAGGCTTCGTGGGGAAGAGGATATTCGTCTGGCTATAACGCCCATCCTCCGCTTCGAAGACCTCAACACTAGCTCTGTCTACAAAGATACGTAGTTTATGCCTACGAGTCTTGGGTAGAGGGGAGTAGATTAGGGCAGGGAACTTGTCCGAGAAAGCCACTAGTCCACTCTGTCTGCGATCACAGGTCATCTGCCCTTGAGCTAGGTCTAGGGTAATCACAAAGCGCTCTCCATGGCTATTGTCCAAGGTTAGGTCAATCTGCTCAGACGAGCCAGCCTCCAAGTCTAGCACCAATTCGCACCCTGCTTGTGTAGGTAGAGGGTAGCGCTTGGCTCGCGTAGATAGAGCCGCGCCTGTATAGCTCTGCCCCTTGCTACGCAGGGTCTCTACGGCAGAGATAGGTCGAGTCGAGACATAGTGCTCTCCGTCTGATCCAAGATATAGCCCAAGAGTACGGGGGAGCGTCATGGCACTACGAAACGTTGTGCTAGGGGCATTAGGAGCATACTCTCAGTTGCTCATCCAAGCAATCGCAGTGGGAGCTCCTGGAGCATTGAACCACGACACCATGGCGTAGTGATCCTTGCCGTAGTCTAGCCATTTGGTCATAGCCTTTGGACTATCGGTAGTAAACCGCTCACCATCAAAATCGCCTACAAAATACTGCGTAGCGCTACCTCCGTTTGGACCTCCTGGATTGATATTACAGAGTAGTACCCAACGCTTCTGGGTCGTCCCCTTCACGGGCATCTCGATGAGATCGGGACACTCCCATACTCCACCATGAGCTCCATAGCCCTCGCCAAAACTACTAGCATAGCGCCAAGAGAGGAGGTTCTCCGAAGTGTAAAACTGCATCTCTTGCCCTACGGCCAATATCATCACCCAACGCCGAGAGCCTTCGTGCCAAATAACCTTGGGGTCTCTGAAGTCTGCGTATGGCATGGCCAGGACCGGATTGCCTGCATACTTGGTAAATGTATATCCACCATCAGTGCTATAAGCAATGCTTTGCGTCTGACGCTCTCTAGCCGAGGTGTAGAAGGCTATTACGGCATTAGGCCCAAAGCCTGCCGTGTTGTCCTTGTCTACGACCGAAGAGCCACTGAATATAAGCCCGTGGACATCGGGCAAGAGCGCCGTAGGCTGTTGCTCCCAACGAACGAGGTCTCTACTGGTCGCGTGTCCCCAAGAGAGGTTACCCCAGGTAGAGCCATAGGGATTGGCCTGATAGTAGAGGTGATAGACGCCATCAAGATAAAACATCCCATTGGGGTCATTCATCCAACCCTGACGAGGGTCAAAGTGATAGATAGGACGATAGGGGCCTGGCTCTATCGTAGCACTATCGCTCTGCCGGATCTGACTCCATACGAGAGCCGTGTCTGGTACCCCGAGAGCATAGAGAGCGCTGAGGTCGCCTAGCTCTGCTAGATCTAGGGGCAGGGTATAATCGACCTGAGTATGCGCCAGACGCACATTGAAGGTATTGACCTCACTATTCCCATTCACAAAGCGGAGCCGTGCCTCGGGGGCAGAGTCTTGCATCGGGAGCATCAGGTACCTCTTGTCCTTGGCTAGACGGATGAGGTTGTGGCCATCTCCCAAGGGTTGTCTCTGAAGGTCGAGGCTCTGGCTGTAAGCACTGAGGCTCATCATCCCACCGAAAACGAGTGATAGTATTGCGAGCTTAGTCATTATCTTGTTGTCTAGAGAGATTATCAAAACGAGCCATAACCGGGGTTCTGCGTATAGCGGTTGCCCGAGAACTTATACTGATTGACCGAGATTGGGTAGTATTCATCTCGCCCTTGGACAAAGCGGGCATCGCGATAGTACACACGCAGATCTTTCTCGACCGAGAAGTAGCGATTCATCGTCTCCTGAGCAATTCCCCAGCGTACCAGGTCAAAGAAACGATCTCCCTCTAGCGCTGTCTCTAGACGCGTCTCGTGCCTTAGAGCCAGGCGCGCATAATCTTGTGTCCAGCCAGTGGCAGGGTACTCACTGATGGCGTACTTGGCGGCATAGCCTCCGAAGTTGGGATATGGCGTGCTGTCTCCAGCTTGGGGCACCCACGCTCGTACCCACTGGCTATTCTTGGCTCGTAGACGTATGCTGTTGATCAGCTGACGAGCCTCGTCGAGCTGCCCCAGTTCGATAAGCGCCTCTGCACGCCATAGCAAGACATGGGCATAGCGGATAATCTGCCAGTTGAGACCCGAGGCACCCCAAGGCCACCCCTTGTACATGTGGGGGCTCTCGGGAGAGAGGAGGAAGCGCTTGGCCGAATGATAACCATAGGTGCCTCTATCACGTACCCAAGTAGCCTGGTAGGGAGTCGTCGTATAGGTCTTCCAGCGGACGTTGGGCCTACCTACGACGAAGTCTAGACGAGGGTCTACGTTGCTACTGATAGCATTGTTAATAGCCGTGGTTCCCTCGAATGTAATGACATCATAGTGCTTGCCATTGAATGATCCATCTAGGAGAGGTAGCCCCTGATCATCGGTTTGATAGGCATCGATGAGGTTCTGACTAGGTAGGAAGAAACCATCTCCCGAGTATGTCCCCTGTGGAGCATTAAGGAGCATGCTCCAATTGATGCGCCCAGCAGGCTCAGACGAGCCGTCGTTCATTGTGTACTGCACGGCCCAAACGCTCTCGCGACCATTCTCATACTCCATAAGGTCTAGGTGTTGATAGTCAGCTAGTAGCCCGTAGCGTCCCGAGCTAATGAGGCGACCTGTCAGGTCTACGACGCGTTGCATCAACGCCTTGTCAATCGAGAGCACTCGATGCGTTTGAGCATCCTGCTGGTAGGCGCGATATAGATTGACTTTGGCGGCATAGGCCGTAGCCATATATTTATTGACACGCCCTAGCTCTCCTCGAGAGTGTACCTCGGGGAGCACCTCGGCAGCTCCTTCGAGGTCGGCTGCAATCATCCCCAGGAGCTCGTCACGGCTGTACTGACCATTGGGTATCGAGGCATAGTCTTGCTCCTCCACATCTTCCTGTATCCAAACAATCTTATTGAAAAGGCGGACGAGCTCGAAGTAATAATGCCCTCTGAGCGCCTTCATCTCGGCGATGCGCACTTGACGCTCTGGGATATCACTATCTCCCGATGCCTGCAAGACACGCAGGGCAGCATTGCAGCGTCGTACGCTGGAGTAGAGATGAAACCACTTGGCGTCTAGATTTCCATTCAGTGGGTCTACCGTATAGGTCTCCATACGATGCACATCGTGTACATCGCCCGTACCACCACCTCCCTTATAGGCATTATCGCTACGTACCTCGCCATAGGTCCAGTTCGTGGTGGGATGTACAACAGCATCGCCCTGGGTCGTCCCCATCTGCGCACTATAAGCTGCGGTAATGAGCTGGTCTACGCCTTGGGGCGAGTTGAGGATCGCCTCGCTTAGTACGCCCTGTGGTTTGCGATCGAGGAAGTCAGACTCTTTGCACCCAGAGGCTAGGCTACAAGTGGCCAGCAGTAGAGCCATGTATCTATTGGTCTTCATAATGTTGCTTGTTGCTTGAATGAGAGTTTACTAGAAACCAAAGGTTAGTCCCAGCGTGAAGGTGCGTGGCAGAGGATAGGGATAGCCTAGCCCCTCGGGATCAGCTCCAGTATAACGGGTTAGGGTTAGGGTTAGCAGATTTTGCCCCTGGACAAAGACGCGCGCGTGTGTCATACCCAAGGTGCTGAGTACCGACTTGGGCAGCGTATAGCCGAGGGTTAGTGTCTTCAGACGGATATAGGAGCCATCCTCGATGAAGTAGTCTGAGCCACATCCCTCGTTGTTGGTATCCACAGCAGAGACAGCAGGGACATCGCTGGTATAGACTCCTGTCTTCTCGTAGTTTTGCCAGGCAGCGACAGCATCGAGAAGTTTAGTAGAATGGTTGCCCATCCATAGGGGGAAGAAGTCGGTGTAGAACTTGGAGTTGTTCCAAGCATCGCGGATAACCCCATTGAAAAACAGCGATAGGTCAAAACCCTTATATGCCGCAGAGACATTGAGGCCTCCCATTAGCTCTGGCTGATCACTACCCAGATAGGCCCGGTCTGAGGCGTTGATGATCTTGTCTCCGTTGGTGTCGGCATAGCGTATACGTCCTACGCTAGGCGCTCCCAACTCTACTTTGTAGATCTGGTTGTAGTCAGCTACCTCTTGCTCCGTACGGAAAATCCCCTCTGTGCGATAGCCTAGCCAAGCGCCATAGGGCAGACCGACATTGGTAATATCTACGCCATTGCCAGCCCCGAAGGTATAGTACACCGTCTCGGGTAGCGAGGTAATTTTATTGCGATAGTGCGATAGGCTAAGTCCAAGCTCGTAGCTAAAGTCCCCTCGCTTATCTCGCCAAGTAAGCGATGCCTCTAGGCCTCGGTTATTCATCGAAGCACTGTTTTGGAAGGAGTATCCCCCCCTCTCCGATTACACCCGCATAGGGTGGCTCATAGAGCATATCTCGGGTATTCTTATCGAAGTAGTCGAGGCTTAGTTGTAGCCTGCTATTGAGGATGGCAGCATCCACCCCGAAGTTGATCTGCTCGGTCTCCTCCCAGCGCAGGTTAGGGTTACCTCGGTGTATGCGCACAGCTCCCACAGCTAGAGAGGATCCATCGCCAGAGAGATTGTAGCCAACCTCATTTTGGCGATTGGCGTAGAGGTTGTACGTCGCAGAGTAGTCTATCTGGTCGTTGCCATTGATACCCCAAGAGGCACGTAGTTTCAGCTCATCTACCCAGTTGTTAAGGCCCTGAGCAAAAGGCTCTTTGTTGATACGCCAGCCAGCTGACACCGAGGGGAAGACGCCGGAGTTGTTGTAGCGCCCAAAACGAGACGAAGCATCACGGCGTACAGTCAGCGAAGCCAAATAGCGCTCGTCATAGTTGTAGCTGAGCTTGCCGAAGTATGAGGTCATAGCATAAGACCCCGAGCCCCCACTAGCACTGCGCCCCACAATGGAGGCGTCTAGATAGCGATAATTAACATCCTCTAACGTAAAGCCCGAGCCATAGCCTCTGAGGTTATCCCCTCGGTTGTACCTAAACTCTGTACCTAGCAAGGCCGATAGTTGGTGCTGGCCGAGCTCCAAGCGGTAGTTGAGCGTATTGCTCCAGAGCCAGTCGAGGTTGGTTTCGTTGCGTACGGTCAGCTCGTTCTTATCAACATTGCGAGCCCCCTCTCTCCACTTGGGGACGAAGTCGGAATGATTGGCCGTGAAATAATTTACCCCAAAGGTGGAGCGCAACACCAAGTTTTTAATCGGTTCGCCTTCAATGAATGCACTACCGAAAAGACGCCAGTGTATGTGGCTATTCTGCTTTTGATTGTCGGTTAGGCGTATTAGGTTGGGCTTGTCTCCTAGGACGTCTACATAGCCACCTGCGTAACCACCCTGCTCGTCATACACAGGGATAGCGGGGGGCTGAGCGATGGTTTGCTCCTCGATACCCCCTGGGTGGAAGATGTGCGTCCAGCGGTTAATGGAAAAGCTCTCTCCTATTCGTAGCCTATTGTCGAGGAAGCGATACTCTGAGGCTAGGCGTGTGTTAAAGCTCTGATAATTGCTATTGCGGATGAGTCCGTCCTGATCAATGAAATTGATACTCAGCGAGGAGTTGTGGTCGTCGCCCCCCTTAGAGAGGGTAAGATTGTAGTTGTGCATCAGAGCCGTACTATACACCTCCCGAGCCCAATCAGTATTGCCCGTGCGGATACGTACGCCATCTTGATTGTAGTAGAACTCTTGCAGGACGGGGCGCTCTCCGTTGCCATAGACTAGGCTATTGGGGGTCTTGCCAAACGAATATTTGCTGGCCTGCCAATAGACCTCGCCCCATTGGTACGCATCCAGGAGGTTGAGCCCCGAGTTGAAGGTCTGTGCTGAAGCGGAGGCACTAAAATCGACCTTCAGCTTGCCCTTCTTACCCTTCTTGGTCGTGATGACGATGACCCCATTGGCTGCCTGAGCGCCATAGATCGCAGCGGAGGCAGCATCTTTGAGCACCTGCATGCTCTCTACATCTCCGCTAGAGAGGATAGAGCCGATATTGTCGCGAGTCATCATACCATCGACAACGTAGAGGGGCGAGGAGTTATTCATCGTCGTAAGTCCACGCACCTGTACAGAGACGCCTCCTCCGCCAGGGGCACCATCGGTAGAGATATTCATCCCTGGTACACGTCCTTGTAGGCTTGAGAGGACATTACCCGTGAGGATGTCGGCTACATCTTTCATCTTCACCACAGAGACTGACCCCGTAAGGTCCTTCTTACGTTCTGTGGTATAGCCTGTTACAACCACTTCGTTGAGGATTTGCTGATCCTCTTTCAAGACAATGCGATAGCTATTGCTCTCCCCAAGAGGCACCAGCTCGGTAGAGTAGCCGATGTAGGAGATACGCAGGGGTTTGTTACCCGACACCTCGAGGGCAAATCGCCCATCTAGATCCGTGGTAGCCCCTAGGGTAGTCGTCCCCTCTTGGACAACCGTTGCACCTATGAGGCTTTGCCCCGACTCATCTAGGACAAGCCCCGTTATGCGACGCTTGGCCTGCGCACTCTCATTGGGCAGACGCGTAATGACGATCGAGCGCTCCGAGACAAGCTCATGCTGGAGCTTGTGCGCAGGCAGGATACGCCTGAGGAGTTATCCTACCTCGATACTGGTTTCGCTCAGGGTGATGTTTTTGCTCGTATCTAGGATCCCCTCCTGATAAGAGAAGCGATAAGGGGTCTTGCGCTCCAACTCAGCAAATAGCTCTTTGAGCGATACCTGCTTGAGGTTGAGCTGTACCCGCGCTGTCTGTGCTGAGAGGGTCATTCCCATCCCCAACATGAGTGTAAGGCCTATCTGCCTCACAGCTCGTCGCATTCGGCTGTTCATACTCTGTATTATGGTTGTTAGTAATAATTCTAATTATGTAGCACTACCTAGGCTTACCAAAGAAAGCAAAACATCTTCCGTCTAGAGCCTCGTTGCACATAGCTCTGTAATGTAAGACACGACTTAATGCCCATCGTACCATCTTGGAGAGGAGTATTTTTTAAAGTCTCGATGACAGAGGGTGTTTGTTCATGATTTGCCTATAAGCATTACCGCCCAGGGTTAATCTTAACCCTGGGCGGTAATGCTCTAAAGAGTAGCTATATAGCCGCGTTTACTTTAGGCGTAGTGTAAAGGCTACCAAATACAACACGCCTACAAGCATAACCAGTACAGCCCCCAGCTGACCAACCCAGTCGCTAGCGTAGCCCATCAGCAAGGGAAAGACCGTTCCCCCAAAGATACCCATTATCATCAGGCCACTGATCTCATTCTTATATGCCTGGTCCTGCCCCAACGCATGAGCAAAGACGATTGGGAAGATGTTGCTATTGCCAAGCCCAACCAAAGCTATCGCCACATAAAGCCAGGTCTGATCCGTTGAGGTAGCCAGAAGGGCCATTGAGGCCAACATCAAGCAGACGCTGATACCAAAGAAGATCTTGCTCGACATCCGACGTAGTAGGCATCGCCCCGACAAAGCACCCCAGGGTACGGAAGATGAAGTAGAGCATCGTCGCAAACCCGGCCTCATCCAGGCCGACCCCAAGACGCTCCATCAGTATCTTGGGCGCTGCGGTGTTCGTACCCACGTCGATACCTACGTGGCACATAATGCCCAAGAAGCACAATAGTATTGAGGGGTGCCCCAGTAGGCGGAGGCAGTCTAGGATATGCACGCCCTCCGACTTGCTCTCGTGAGCCAGCTTAGTACTATTGAGAGCCCATACGCTGATGAGCCCCACTACCGCATAGATAGGAAACAAGACACGCCAGCCCAGACCCAGATCGGGGATCGTCTGAGTAGCGCCCCAGGCTGTAATGAGCGGTGCCAAGAGGGAGGCTATCGCCTTGACGAACTGCCCGAAGGTAAGGCTGCTGGCCAGTTTGTCCTCACTAATAAGGTCGCTCAGCAAAGGGTTGAGCGAGGTCTGCATAATCGCATTACCAATCCCCAGGAGCGAGAAGCTCAAGAGCATGATCAGATAGCTCCCCCCAATATAGGTAATACCAGCGAGGCGACCGTTACGACGAGACTGAGTAGGACGGTCTTTTTACGTCCGATCTTGTTCATCAGTATGCTCGTTGGCACCGAGCACAAGAGGAACCAAAAGAATACCAATGAGGGGAAGAGGTTGGCCTCACTATCTGAGAGCCTGAGATCCTGCTGTACATAGTTGGAAGCTATGCCTACCAGGTCTACAAAGCCCATGGCAAAAAAGCTCAGCATCACTGCCGAGAGCGTAAAAACGCTTGTAGCACGTTGGCTCATGGTTGTCATCTATATCCTATTTGTTTTGTTATTGTTTGACCTTGATGGGAAGCCTCATTGCCCGGCGAACAATCTCTAGGGCCTCCTGCAAATCGTTCCCTGGGAGCGTCCCCGTAAAGAGCGCATTACTCCCCCCTGTGTCGTACTCTAGCTGTATGCCATAGCGTTGTTCTATGGTCGAGAGGACTGTCGAGAGGGGGGTGTCTGCAAAGACTAGCTCGTCTTGCATCCAGGCGCTAGCGGCGCCTGGACGCTGGCTGGCCTTAACCTCGATGGTGTTGCTTGCCTTGTCATAGATAGCATACTCCCTAGGGCTAAGGTAGACGGGCTCTCTACGCCCCTCGACCTCCAAGGCTACACGCCCCTCGTCAAGGTCTATGCGCACATAGGGCTCGGCTCCGATAGCCCGCAGGTTAAATCGCGTACCTAGCACCTTGATCTCCAACCGCCCCTGGTGCAGGACAAAAGGGCGAATGCTATCACCGGCTATATCGAAGTAGGCTTCTCCTTCAAAGTGCAATGCCCTCAGGCCTGAGCGAAAGTTTTCTGGATTATATACGAGGCGCGAGTGCTCGTTGAGCCGTACCACAGAGCCATCCGGCAGAGTAACCCGACTCCGCTCTCTATACTCTGTGGCCATAGTGACAGATCCAGGCTCGTAGCTACTCCCCCGCCACCACTGATACACATTGAGCAGTAGCAACACCGGCAGTACTACGGCTACTGCCCAGAGCCCCCTGCGTTGCCAAAGATAGCCCTCGGCTCTAGCGGCAGGCTTAGGGTCTACGGCAGGTGCTAGCTGTGCGTCTATGGCAACTTTCAGGCGCAACACATCCTCCTGGCTTACCTCCTCCTCGTGCTCGTAGCCCTCCCATAGAGCCTGCAAGCAATCGGCCAGTTCGGTATCGGAGGCCTCCGAGAGGTATTGCCTCAGCTCTGCTAGTTCCTCTCGGCTTAGCTGGTCTTGCAAGTATTTTGCTACCAATTCCTTCATTTTGATTCTCTCCTTATATATAAGTAGGACACAGGTTGATACTCAAAAGTCCCAAAAGGCCATCAAAAACAAGGCTCCCAAATAGCCTCTCGCTTGCAATTTGTTGCGCAACGACTTGAGACCCAAAGACAATTGATTCTTGACGCTCTGCTCGCTAAGACTTAGGATCTGAGCTATCTCCTTATTACTCTTGTCTTCCAGGCGAGACAGACGAATGACTCGAGATTGTCTCGGGGGGAGCTCGGAGAGAACAGTTTCCAACTGGTGGACAAACTCCTGATAGCTCAGCCTCACCCCTGCTTCCTCCCCGCCCATTATATCGAGATGATCGACGTAGTCCTCATAGACAGCTGAGCTAGCCAGCGAGCGTTAGGCATTGACAATCCTATTCCTGGCTGTCGTAAAGAGGAATGATTTGAGGCTCTCGGCCTGCCTAATCTGCTCTCTGTGTCTCCACAGCTGTACGAAAGTATCCTGCACGATCTCCTCAGCATCCTCACGAGACTTGCTGACTTGTAGGCAGAAGCCCAGCAGACGACGTACATACATACGATACAACTCATCGAAGGCATGCGTAGAGCCGCGCCGCATCATATCGACAAGGAGTGTCTCGGAAGAAGACGAAAGCCTTTGTGTACTAATAACTTATTCTTTGCAAGCACAAAGATACAGCCCTATTGGCTAACTCGGTATCCCTTGCCAGCATATTGGTCGTGGTGCTTGCTGTTGCCCTGGAGGCAGGAGACGCCTTCAGCAAAGGGGCAACATCTAGGGCAGACCTTCATAAGTCTCCACACACATAATCGGCAGCTCGCTACCGGCAAAAATCTCCGCTCCAAAAGGCTCTAAGTTGAAGCCCCAAAACGCTCTAAGTTAGAGCCCTCAAGGGCTTTAGGTTAGAGCGCCTCGGGGCTCTAACCTAAAGCCCTTGGGCGATCTAAGGCGGAGCCCCAAGGCGCTCTAACCGAGGGCCATTTTGAGGACGGGGGTAGAGACCGACAAAAGACGGGGCAAGGGTAGAGATGACCACCAATATAGGGGGGGGGCGCCGTTGGTATAGTCCAGCCCAGGCTAAAGCAAATGTAGCTCGCGCTCTTACGCCCGAGACAGAGACCACGCCAAAGCTAGCAAGGAGCCCTGCCGGAGCAAGTAGGGCAACGGAGATAATCGTATCTTTGGAGAGCCGTAGCCACCAGGCGTGTGGCTCATAGGCGAAGTAATCGCTATTCCCAAACCCATTAGTATTACATCCCCCGTATGCACCCTCATACAACTGCCCTTCGTGGCTTTGCCCTTCTTGCCTCAAAGCTATGCCTCGCCCTAGGCGTGGCTCTAGCCCCTAGCCTAGGTAGTGCCAGACTACATGCACAAGGCGCTCCCCACAGCCCATCCATCAACCTCATTCCCCAAGAGCCTAGCGACTATGCCCAGG
>JBGYQR010000132.1:0-3844 GCA_041839075.1 Porphyromonas sp. | reverse complement strand
CTTTTTGTCGAGCCTCATGAGCTCCACAAGCTTGGGGTAGTCGTGGCAGGTATAGCCATAGTGGGGGTAGAGCTCTCTAGTGAGCGCCATCAGCGCGCGTAGGGGCTTGGGGTCGCAACCAGCGTACTGCACACCGAGGTAGAGCTCTACGACCATACCGATGACGACTGCCTCGCCGTGTAGGAGTGCCCTTGCCCCCCGAGGCTTCGTTAGGGCAAAAGCCTCCAGGGCATGTGCCGTCGTGTGCCCGAGGTTGAGCACGCGCCTGAGCCCCGTGGTCTCGGTGGGGTCCTCCTGGACGACGCGTTGCTTGTAGACGAGGCATTGCTCGATGATGGCTCGCCACTGCTCGGCGGTGGCGTATTGAGGATCCCCCAGGGCTACGACCTCTCTCCATAGGGCGGAGCCACTGAGCAGGGCAGTTTTGATAACCTCACCATAGCCCGAAAACAGCTGGTCGATGGGCAGGGTGTCGAGATAACGCAGATCGATAAGTACCTCCAGGGGAGGATGGAAGGCTCCGATGAGGTTCTTGACACCAGCGTAGTCGATGGCCGTCTTGCCCCCGATGCTGGCATCGACCATCGCTAGTAGGGTGGTGGGGACGTAGATGGTGCGGATGCCACGCATATAGGTCGCCGCCGCTAGCCCCACCAGGTCGGTCAAGGCTCCCCCGCCTAGAGCCAAGAGGAGGCTCTCTCTGGAGGCTCCCCCGCTGGCTAGCCAGCTCCAGAGCTCGGTGAGGGATGCGATGCTCTTGCACGCTTCGCCTCCTGGGATGAGGTGTATCTGCTCTCGGGAGAGGGGGGAGATCAGGGGAGAGAGGTGCTCCTGGTGTAGGGCATAGACAGCTTCGTCCAGCAGGACGAAAAGCCTGTCGTATCGTAGCCCTCCGAGGATAGCGGAGAGCTGCTCAGTACTGCCATAGTGTATTGCCATTGGGATGCAAGCTAGAGGGTTGTGCGCGCGAGCCTTGGGGAGGGATGCCCGCTTGCATAGAGGCGCAAGAGGGCTATTGCCCTGGGTGATGAATATCGTTCATCGTGCGGATGCTGGGGGCTGCGTCTTGGCGATGGCGGATGCGTATCTCGACCTTCTGCCCAGGGAAAAGGTCCAGGACATTGTCACTCATACGTACAGCGTGCTCGGGCATCTCGACAAGGAGGTCTTTGAGGAAAGTCTCAGCCTCGATGGTGAGCCTACTCTCTGTGGGGCTGAGGCGCCTAAGGCTCTGGCGAAACTTTGCCTTGCTGAGGCTGAGGTCCTTGGTCGCTACGGCGTACCACTGCAGGCGGCTCTGCTCCCCTCCCCGAAGTCTTAGGGTGATGTCGAGCCCCCTATCGTTGGCGCCTACGAGCCCCCACTGCCTTAGGTCAATCGTACCCAAACACTGGGCGCTACCGGGAGGCAAGCTCGAGGCCTCGAAGACCACGCGCTTGAGGGGCCTAGGCGAAGAGAAATCCCTCAGCTCGACGATGAGCTCTGCTGGCTGGCTCGAGCCCCTACCATCCCAAAGGGCATGTAGCGCCAGCGAGTCCGTGCCCATAAGCCTTGGGGCGATGGAGAGGTTGGCATGCGCCTGACGCATCGTATAGTGCATGGCCTTGTAGGTGCCGTAGTAGTCGATGCTGCTCCACGAGACAGAGGGCCAGGAGTCGTTGAGTTGCCAGTAGAGAGCGCCTCCACATCTTTGGCGCCTCAGGGTACGGGCGACCTGCGCCATACCACGAGCTTGGAGGATCTGCCCGACGTAGACGAAGTCCTCAAAGCGCTCCTCGGGGACGCGATAGTCGCGCTCCATATAGGTGCGGATGAGGCCGTTGCCCGTAGAGGCCTTTTGATGCAGGCGCATCACAGGCGTCTCGAGACCATAGTCCTCCTCTCGGGCAAAAGAGCGTATGCTGTGCATCGGTGGGAAGGCCTGGAAGCCGTATTCGCTCACAAAGCGTAGGGGCTTGTCCTCAAACGTGTCGAAAGGCTCTCGTCCATACCACAGCCCCCAATAATGGCTGTCGCCATAGCGCCAGGTGTGCGGGCGTCCCCAGTTGGCCTCTAGGGGCGAGCCGTGTATATAGCCCTGGTGTGGCGCCAGCCTGCGCACCACATCGCCTAGTAGCTCCTTAAACAGGGGGGCATAGCCCTCTGCCATCTGCTGGTACTGGTGCTCGGGATATTTGCGTTGCCAGCCCCAGTACTTGATGGCCTCCTCGACCTCGTTGTTGCCACACCATAGGGCGAGCGAGGTGTGGTTGCTCAGGCGACGTACCTGGTACTCGGCCTCGTCTTGGACATTCTTGAGAAAGGCACTATCGCTGGGGTAGGCTGTACAGCCAAACATGAAGTCTTGCCAAACGAGGATGCCACGCCTGTCGGCCTCTTGGTAAAATCGCTTGTCCTCGTAGACCCCACCACCCCATACGCGTATCATATTCATCCCGGCAAACTGCACGTCCTCAAAGAGGCGGGAGAAGTACTCGTCGCCCCGACGGGTGAGGAGCTGATCGCCAGGGATATAGTTGGCCCCTCGGGCGAAGAGCGCCTGGCCATTGACCTTGAAGTAAAACGAACGCCCCGAGCCCGAGTAGTCTTCTCGTGGGCTGGAGATATAGTCGTCTTGCTGGACTAGCTCGATCTCCCTAAAGCCTAGGTCTTGGGTGTAGTGGTCGAGCAGTTGCCCATGAGAAGAGAGGAGCTCTACCTCAAGCTGATACAGGTAGGGCGTCCCCCATAGGTGAGGCCACCAGAGCCTAGGGCGCTCTAGACGTAGAGGGTAGTCGCCTTGAGATGGGGAGGGGTAGGTCTCGGAGGCTACGACCTGGCCACGCTCGTCTCTGAGGCTGAGGCGCAGAGCACCCTTGTCGCTACTCCAGCTCTCGATGTGGGGACGGACGTGTACTACCCCCTCGAGCGCTGTGGGGTTATCCTTGCCCGCCTTGTCCCAGGAGATAGAGGTACGTACCTGCGGAGCTCGGAGCCTCGCCTGCTGGTAGCACACTAGGCGTACGGGTTGCCAGATGCCTATGGTAACCAGGCGCATCCCCCAGTCCCACCCATAGTGATACGGAGCCTTGCGGGTGAAGGGGCTTAGGCGTATGGGGGCATGGTCGTTGTCGGCTGGATAGTTGAAGCCGTTGGAGAGATAGGCGCCCATGGCTTCTTTGAGGGGCGACTTGAGGTGTACGACTAGTTGGTTGTCGCCCTGGCGGAGCTTGTGGGTAACGTCCCATTCGTAGCCCACGAACATATTAGCGGTCTCCCCCAGTCGCTCGCCATTGAGGAAGACGCTCGAGTAGGTATCGATGCCATCAAACTGAAGCATGTAGCGCTCGCCCTCTCGGGGGAGCGCCTCTAGGGAGATGCTTGTGCGGTATAGCCAATCCTCGTCGCTGGGCCATTGTACTCGTGGCTCGTTGTCCCGATAGAAGGGGTCGGGAAGAGCCCCCGAGGTTATGAGGTTCTCCTGCACCAACGAGGGTACACGGCAGGCCGTCCAGGTAGTGTCTCCCAGGCGTTGGTAGTGCCACTCGAGCAGAGGGGTGGCACGCGAGGCCTTATGGGGTGTCACCTCTAGAGCCATTAGAGGGGTCGCCATAAGCATAGCGACCAGGGTGGGTAGTAGTCGGGTCCATCGTATCATAGGGCCTCATGGGTTGGTTGGGTATATGCAGAGAAGCCCTCCCCCTAGAGAGGGGAGAGGGCTTCGCGTATTACTTGAGCAGGCGGAGGATATGTCCCATGCGCTCTTTTTTGGTGCGCATATAGGCCGCGTTATATTCGTTGGGTTCGATCTCTATGGGGAGCGTCTCGGTGATCTCTAGCCCATAGGCCTCTAGCCCTACGCGTT
>JBGYQR010000131.1:0-10729 GCA_041839075.1 Porphyromonas sp. | reverse complement strand
TGAGCTCGTATCCACTCGGCATACTTATTCTCCTCCCCCGAGATGGTGAGGATGGTTTGGAAGCGCCCTCTTCCTACACGCTCCTCGAGAAGTTGGCTTGCCCGGCATAGCGTCTGATACTCCTTGTGCGTATCGGGCGTTGCTGCATAAAAGAATGTGTATGGAGCCTCGGGCTCGATAGGTTCAAAGGCCGGCAAGGCGATCTCCATCGGAGCAGGAGCATGGATGAGGCGCTCCCGGTCAATGCCAAACATGCGATGAAAACCCTCACACAGCCACCTCTGCTGAGCAATCAAGTAGCGATTGCTGTGTATATTGATGCGATACGATAGCCGCAGGACATAGGCAAAGAGTGGAGTCTTGTAGTCGTAGCGGGCGTCTGCCCAGCGAGCTGGGTAAAAGGGGAACGAAGACTGACAATAGACCGCTTGCCGACGAGCCTTCACGATGGGCGAAGTATCATGCAGCGACAGCCACAGGTCTACGTCTCCGAGCTGTCGAGAGATCTTACCCATCGTTACATACTCGCACCATAGGCGCCTTAGCCATCCTCGCACCGTCCAGGGGATCTCGATATACTCAATCCCAGGGAAATCGGCCAGCGCTTGCTTATGCACAAGCGCTAAAATCCGATAGTCCCCCGTAGCCTTGAGACTAGAGAGATACTGGAGGCACTGACGAAGGACGGTGAGCGTTCCCCCCTTGCGCAGATTGACAGCCGATACAACGATGGTTTTCATTGACTTCGCAGACGGATCGTATATATCCCTATCTTACTTTACCCCCAGCTCGGCAAGTATCTGGAGATAGCCTGCCACATTAAGATGCAGTCCATCGTCCGTATATGCCTGATCTAGCTTGCCGTACTTATTGACTAGTCGAGTATTGATGGGGAGATATTGAGCTCCATAATTTATAGCCTCTTGCTCCAGGCGGTGATTAAGCTCAGAGATATCCGCATTACGACAATCCACTCTAAAGAGAGTCTGAGGTACCTCGAGGAGCGTTATACTAGCCTTGGGGTTTAATGACCTTAGTCTTGCCAAGATAAGCCCCACTCTAGTGGCGATGTCACTAGCAGGAAGACCTTGACGCAGATCATTAACGCCTAGACTAACGAGCACCCTATCAGCCACGACAGATATATATGGCAACACCATCTCTATATACTGAGAGGTCGTGATGGCTGTATTGGTCAGATCCTGCAGCTCTCCAAGACGAGGCAACAGCTCCAAGGGGATCTGGGCCAGGTGAGCATCACCGACAAGAGTCCAAGGGGCAGACTTCATCAAATTATACGCCTTATGCTGGAGCTCCCTCTCGACAAGTCGTTTCAGATTGGCGTGCTTACTACGCCGCTGCATAATCATATAAAACTGCTCAAAGTCCTCTCGGTCATCAATATCGAGGGAGTCGTTCTTATGCATAAAATATGCCAGAGACCTTGCTCCATAGAAATGCTTATGCTCTAGATACTCTTGAGGCTTGGCAACATAATAGACGCCATTGGGAGAGTACTCTGGGAGATAGTTTTGTCGAGCGTAGGTAGAGTAGTCTATATCAAAGTACTTCATTGACCCATCCTCATCGATAGCTCGAGTCAATACCGTGGGCTTATGAGCCTGCGTGACCGAGGCCATAAAATCATACCGATCCATATTGGCCTCAAATCTTTGGCACAACTCATGCAGATGCTCAACCTTACGTAAAGGGCACGTAGGCTGAAACTGGACAAAGTAATCAAAGCCAGAGTACGCTGACTGAGCCCAAACGTTCTCCATTGCATCAAACGAGCTCGATCGATCTGTTGCCAAATGGTCGGGGCGTCGATGAAAACAGATCGGATAGTGCGACAGCAGGTCTATGTACTCTTCCGAATCTGTGGTTAGGACGATACAATCAAAGAGTTGCGACTCTAGAGCCGTCTCTATGCTATACGCCAAAAGTGGTTTTCCACTCACCATGAGCATGTTCTTATCAGGTAGCCCTTTGCTCCCCGATCTAGCGGTGATGATAGCAAGTCGTTTCATAGGTTATCTTCTGCATTAAACGGAATTATTGTTATACCCGCCTGCTCAATAAGAGTGTAGGCCTCTAAGAGGAACTCCGGAACATAGCGAGGCTTGATCGAAACAAACTCCAACCGTCCTCCCAGATTCAGAAGGGAGGAAAAGTTCAATATAGATGAGCTACAATAGGAGTAGACACGATAGGACCTATTGGGATGCTTGGCCAGCTCTTGGATGATATAATCTTCAAAAATCAACCCTGTCTCAATATACTCTACGTCCTCTAACCTATATGTCTCACGGGGGTGAGGAAGATAACGGCTGATACCCAAAGATCTGACTACCTCCTGAGTTAGCTCTTTATTCCTCTTCTCTCCTCCTGCCTCATACTCATAGATGGGTTGCCCAAGCATAATCGTACACCATTCGTCCTTAGCATGTACTCCTCTAGCCTCCAATGATGCTGGATCCCAGAGGGGGAGATACTCCACATTGGGCATGACGTTGGGGAGCTCATATACAGTATAATGTAGGCGAGATCGCCCTAGATAATCCTCCGCTACATCAAACTTGAGTAGCTTCCTCAGAGAATTATACAGCTTGCCATTTTCTGATACCGCGAGCCTTTTCTTAGCGAACGAGATAGGGGCAATATGCTGCAAGCCATCATCAAATGTAACGACCTCCGCCAAGCGTTGATGACCTAGAAGCAAATGAAAAGGCGGAACAGCTACACTAGAGACAAACACGCGACGAGCTCGGGGAAAGAAAAGGTACCCCAAAGTAACAAGACGAGCCATACACCAACCTCTCTTGATCACAGAGCTTGAGCAGTATTGATCTTGCACCAAATAGGCTTTCTTACAACGCTTCTTCAGACGGTCAAAATAATATTTGTCCTTGGCTGAGAATACCGATGAATGCAATATCAAATAAAACGGCTCTCCAGGGTAACGATCAAGTATCCGCTCTGCGACAAACATCTGAAAGGGTGTCGCACAGCAGAGTATGTTTACCCGCCTTTGTTTCCTAAAGCCCAACGCTGAGCCTAACCGACTAATCGTCTGAACAATGTGCATCGTTATATATCTTACAATGAGACTGGTATGTAGACACCAGCTATACCAACAGCACAAAGTTAGACATTACTAAACAAATATTTAGCTCACAGTGGGACAATCGAGCCACAAGCCTCCTGGTCTCCTAATTCGCTGATTACTAACGAATATACCCATCCTCACACTAAGCCCACCAGGCCTTTATCAGAGAGGCCTCCCACGAGGACTAATCCATTGGCTCTTAGCACGATTGCCCCACTCTATTGATGTGAACTAATAACGTCTGCCCCAGTCTATCACTAGCGCTTGTCTACCAGCTTGTGGATGTACTTGAGGATACGCTCGGGCTTGGGGAGCATAGCATCCTCTAGGGCATGGTTGTAGGGCACAGGAATATCGTCGGCAGCCAGACGCAAGATGCGCGCATCGAGATAGTCAAAGGCGTCGCTCTCGGAGATCATCGCCGAGATCTCTCCAATGAAGCCTCCCGTCTTGTGGGCATCATTGACCAAGAGGACGCGACCCGTCTTCTTGACAGACTCGAGAACCGTCTCCTTGTCTAGAGGCATCAGAGTACGTAGGTCTACGACCTCTACCTCGATGCCCTCCTCGCGTGCCTTGTCGGCAGCCTCCAAGACACGGCGGAGCATACGCCCATAGGTAACGATGGTTACATCCTTGCCTACACGCTTGAGCTCTGCCTTGCCAAGCGGGATGACAAACTCAGGGTCGAGAGGTACCTCGCCCTTGACGTTGTACTCGGCCTTGTACTCCATGAAGATCACAGGGTTGTTGTCCCTGATGGCCGCCTTCAAAAGCCCCTTGGTATCGGCAGGCGTACCAGGCACCACTACCTTGAGCCCTGGGATATGCGTAAACCAAGCCTCTAGGCTCTGCGAATGCTGAGCCGCCGAGCCCACACCCGAGCCACCAGCACAGCGGAAGACGACAGGCACCTGACCCTTGCCACCATACATATAGCGCGTCTTGGCCGCTTGATTGACGATGTTGTCCATCATATAGACGATGAAGTCCATGAAGGTTACGTCTACAATAGGACGCATCCCCGTCAGGGCAGCTCCTACGGCACAACCAGAGATAGCATTCTCGCTAATCGGTGTGTCACGTACACGCTCTGGGCCAAACTCGGCCAGCATCCCCTCGGAGGTTCCGAAGTCTCCCCCGAAGATCCCCACGTCCTCTCCGATGAGAAACACATTCTCATCCCGACGCATCTCTTCGCTCTGAGCCAGGATGATGGCATCACGCGTAGACATCACCTTGGTTTCTTGTCCTTCTATCATTGCTCTGATTTGTTTCTTGGTTTGTAATTATTACGACATGTACTACTCGGCAAAGATGTCTTCAAAGGCACTCTCGGGTGCTGGCTGAGCGCCCTCCATGCCATATCTCACCGACTCCTCTACGGCCTCGTGGCTGAGGGTACGGATAGCGTCCATCTCCTCGAGGGTCGCCAGCTTGTTATCCAGCAGGTAGTGGCGGAGCTTTTCGATGGGATCTTTCTTCTTCCACTCCTCTACCTCCTCCTTGGTGCGGTACTTGCCGGGGTCACTCGTTGAGTGCCCATACCAGCGGTAGGTAATCGCCTCTACTAGTACAGGGCCTTGACCCGAGCGGACATACTCGGCAGCCTCCTCAAGCTTCTCCCGCACAGCTAGCACGTCGTTGCCATCCTCAATGAAGATACCTGGGATGTTGTAGGCCACAGCACGCTCGTGGACATACTTGGTCTTCATCACCTTGTTGATGGGCGTGGATATCCCGTAACCATTGTTGATGCAATAGAAGACCACTGGTAGGTTCCATATAGCAGCCAGGTTGATGCACTCGTGGAAAGCTCCCTCGTTGCTCGCGCCGTCGCCAAAGCAGCAGAAGACGATCTTACCCGTCTGCTTCATCTTTTGCGTCAGGGCCGCCCCTGTGGCGATACCCATACCGCCCCCTACGATACCATTGGCACCGAGGTTGCCCTTGTCCAGGTCAGCGATATGCATCGAGCCTCCCTTGCCCTTGCAAGAGCCATTGGCACGCCCCATGATCTCGGCCATCATTTCGTTGAGGCTCATCTCCATGGCTACGGCCTGCCCGTGACCACGATGGTTGCTGGTCAAGAGGTCACCCTTTTGCATCGCCGCCACAGCACCGACGTTGGCTGCCTCTTCGCCCACAGAGAAGTGGGTCATACCAGGCACGAGGCCTCGTCGCACCATTTGGTTGATCTTGTTGTCGAAGTTGCGGATGTCCTCCATCTTGCGGAGCATATCCAAAAGCTCTTCTTTGGTTAGTCTAGCCATACTGCTCTATTTCGTTATCTATATTCTTAATCCATATTTCACAAAACAACAGATAAACCGCAATAGTTCATCGCGATACATATATGTTTCGACACAAATATCCGAATTCCTATGACGCAGTACAGCAATCCAAGGTGGCAACCGGGCAAATATACCTAGAGATAGGTAGCCCAGGTGGCATTACTTGCTTTTCATCCTCAATGCCCACCCCCCAGAGGGCTCGCGACGGAGACGCACGAGGGCCTCACCCTACAAACCAAAAGACCTCCGACCTCCTCTCTGCCCAATCTAGGCAGAGGAGAGGTCGGAGGCTTAGCTCGATATTTAGGCTACAGAGCTCCTATGGCCAGGGGGGCCGAGAGAGGCCAAGCCCTCAAGGAGCGTAGCGAGAGGTCTGCTAGCGACTAGTACTCGTCAGACACCGTCAGCTTAGCACGCCCCTTAGCACGACGAGCGGCTAGTACACGACGGCCATTAGCAGTTGCCATACGGCTACGGAAGCCGTGCTTGTTCTTCCTCTTGCGGTTAGAGGGCTGGTACGTTCTCTTCATATCTGTCTTATATTTTTAATTAATACTATTCGCACACTTCGAGGCGCAAAGGTAGCGATAAATCCTTATTCCTCAAAATGTCGCCAAGACTTCGGCCAGCCGATGCACTGGTAGCCCCATCACGTTGTAAAACGAGCCACGTATCTCACGGATAGCTCGATAGCCCACCCACTCTTGGATGCCATAGGCTCCGGCCTTGTCGTAGGGTTCATAGCGGTCTAGGTAGTAGGCGATGTCGGCAGCGCTAAGCTCCGAGAGCCACACCTCGGTGCTACACACCAGGCGCTCTACGCGCTCTAGCGTGCTGATGGTTACAGCCGTGAGCACCTCGTGCCACCCCTGGGAGAGGAGGCGTAGCATACGCTCGGCATCGGCTCGGTCGGTCGGCTTGCCGAGGATCTCCCCCGAGGGAGCCACCACGATAGTATCGGCCGTGATCAGGAGCGTGGTCTCTTGCATACGCCCAGTATAGGCCTGGCGTTTACGCTCGGCTATCTCTAGGGCGATGTCTCTGGGGCTACGTCCCTCCTGGGGGACACGCTCGTCAATATCGGGCATTGCCTCTTGACGAAAGCGAAGATCGAGCCCTCGGAGCAACTCTACCCGACGAGGCGACTGCGAGCCGAGGACTATATCGTATCGCTCCAGCCTCGGCCAAGCAGGCATCGAAGCTGGAGCGACAGACGAGAGAGGGGTCGTCATCACAGGTCTATGGTACCTCTATGCACGAGCCCTGGGCTAGCTGAAGCGACGGCTACGAGCCAGCATACAAGCACCGATGACCCCGGCACGCTCTCCGAGCTTGGCCGTTACGATCTGCGTATCCTTATTGACCAGGTTGAGCGAATAGGTACGTACCACCGTCTGAATGGCCTGCGTGAGGTAGTCGCCCGTGAGGCTCAGAGCTCCCCCGATGATCACCAGCTCGGGGTTGAAGACGTTGATAAGCCCTGCGATCTGCTTACCCAGCTTGGCCCCTATGTCGCTGAGGATCTCCAGGCAAAGGATGTCTTCGTTGATGGCGGCCTTGATAATATCATTTTGCGATACGTGCTCGCCACGATGGATCTGATCCGACAGCACCGAGATCTCGCCAGCCTTGACGCGCTCGATGAGTACGCGTTGCAGAGCCAGACCACTCACCTCTGTCTCCAGGCACCCCTTCTTGCCACAGTGGCAGAGGATCTGATTGTCGTAGGCCGTGATATGGCCTAGCTCACCGCTGAAGCCTGACTTACCCATATACACCTTGCCATCGAGGATGATCCCGAGACCTATCCCCCAGCTCACGTTGATGTACAGGAGGTTGCGCGCCGTATAGTCTGCGCCAACCCCTTGCGTGTACTCACCAAAGGCCATACCGCGCGTGTCGTTGTCGATGCTCACGGGCATACCGATACGCTGCGAGATCACCTGCGAGACGCTCAGCTCAGGGTCAAAGTTGAAGAGCGTATAGCTATGTCCCGCCTCGGGGTTGATGCGTCCAGGCAGGTTGATATTGACGTTGAGAATATCCTTCTGACGATAGCCCGATAGCTCGAGGTGCTCGAGGATGATGGAGCATAGACTGCCCAGGCTCTCAGCCGTGTTGAGGAGCTCATAGGGGATGTCGTAGTACATATGCTTCTCATCGCCCACAAAGTCTATGATACCGATATTGACAGCGCTATGCTTGACGTCTACTCCGATGAAGTAGCCCGCCTCGGGGCGTAGGCCGTAGAGCAGAGGGTAGCGCCCTCCTTGGGTCTCCAGCTTGCCATAGTCCTTGATACACTCGGCCAGCGACAATTCGCCAATAAACTTGGTTACGGTAGGGATGCTACAATTGAGCACCTTAGCCAGGTCCGTGATGGTGGCAGGGCCATGCTCGACGAAGTGAGAGATGATCTTGCGCTTCATCTTAGCGCTCTTATTGGGTTCGTCGAGTTCTTTTAGCAGCTCTTGTTTCATGTTGTCAATCAATATGTTTTACTAGTTTCTGTACCTTACTTGTCTTGCTTGGGAGCGCCTTGTCCCGAGGGCTTCTTGCCCGCAGGGCGACGGCGCTTGTTTCTATTGTCTCTCTTGGGAGCAGCCGAGGCGCTTCTCTCCCCCTTGGGCGTAGAGGCATTCCGGGTCTGTCCCCCTCGCTTGCCCGCAGCGCCTCTCGAGCGCTGAGGCGTACGCTTGCGCTTAGGCTCGTAGAGTGGTGCCTCACCCAGGGTCTCGGGGATGGGCAATAGCTCTATCGAGCGCCCGAGGAATGTCTCTATCTCGCCGAAGCCGTACTGCTCCTCCTCGCCCACCAGCGTAATGGCCATACCGGCATCGTTGTTGCCACGCGCCGTACGCCCAATGCGGTGTACATAGTCCTCGGCATCGTGCGGGAGGTCATAATTGACCACCACACTGATATTGTCTATATCGATGCCTCGCGCCACGATGTCGGTCGCCACCAGGAGGTCTACCGAGCCGTGTTTGAAGTCGCGCATGATCTGCTCGCGCTCGTCCTGACTGCGGTCGCTGTGCATCGCCTGGCAGTTGATGCCGAGCTTGCTGATGGCACGAGCCAGCTCCTTGCACTTGAGCTTGCTGGAGCTAAAGACAATGCTACGCTCGGGCGAGAGCTCGGAGAAGATATGCTTGAGGATGCCGAGCTTCTGCCCCTCATGACAGATATAGGCACACTGGCGGATGCTCTCGGGCGGACGACTGATGGCTATCTCGACCTCTGCGGGGTCGTAGAGTAGCGTGGCGGCCAGCTTCTTGATGCGTGGGGGCATCGTGGCCGAAAACATCGCCGTCTGACAAGCTCCACCCTTGGGTAGGTGCTGAGCAATAGCGACGATATCGTCGTAAAAGCCCATATCGAGCATACGGTCGGCTTCGTCCAGGACGAAGTACGAGACAGACGAGAGGTCTGCGTTTTGCAGGTTGAGCAGAGCCATCAGTCTCCCAGGTGTAGCGATGACTATATCGACCCCCAGCTCCAGGGCGCGCCTCTGCTGCTCAAAGGTGATACCATCCGTACCCCCATAGACCGCCACAGACGAGATGGGTAGGTAATACGAGAAACCCAATACCTGTTGCTCTATCTGAATGGCCAGCTCGCGGGTAGGAGCGATGACGACGGCATTGACCTTGTCACTCAGGAGCTCTCCTCGGCTTAGCCTATCGATGATGGGCAGTAGGTAGGCTGCCGTCTTGCCCGTCCCCGTTTGGGCACAAGCGATGATGTCGCGCCCCTCTAGTAGCAGGGGAATACTCGCCTCTTGTATAGGCGTCATCTCGACGAAATTCATCCCGTCGAGACCGTCTAGCACTTCGTCCGCTAGATCCAGCTCGTCAAATCTCATTTATCCAATTATCTATCTCGGTGCAAATTTACAAATACATTTATAATATCCTATACTTGCGCCAGAATATTTTCTTAATAATTATCGACAGAGGGGCAAATAAAGCTCCCCTGCGCACGATATATTTATTTTCGGGCCCCGCCGTTAATTAGGCGGGGGGATTTCTCTAGGGTAGTCGGATTATTCGTTGTACTTTTGAGATGTCGCCACACGCCCCCGAGAGGCCAGGCAGGTGCTACAATATACAACGCCTATCAACACGATGAAATTATCCTTGACCACGAGCCGACTCCTTGCCGGCTGTCTCATTAGCTTGCTTACAATGCCCCTACGTCCAGCCCTAGCGCTGCCAGAGGGAGAGCAGACACTGACCCTATACCTTGCCCGCACGCTCCAAGAGGTGGGTACCCCGAGCGATCCGCCCCAGGAGCTACACCGCCCCCTCAAGACCACAAGAGATATACAAGAGGCACGTGCGCGCGTATGGTCAGCCTGGAGAACAGCCCTCCTGGCCTCCATCCCCGAGGATGATCAGCGACTGCCACCGCTCTCCCCCCTCGATCAGGCCAAGGCCACAAGCTGGAGGCTCCCCGACGAAGGGGGAATGCCGACCTCTATGCCCCTCATCTGGGGGAGTAAGGGCGAGCGCCCCACTTCGGGCTACCCTGTCTACCTCTATCTACATGGCTCGGGACCCAAAGACCGCGAGTGGGCTGTCGGGAGAGAACTGGCCATGAGGTTTGCCGATAGCCCCTCGGTCTACGGCATCCCACAGATCCCCCACACGGGCGAGTACTACCGCTGGTGGCAACGGAGCAAGCAGTCGGCCTGGGAGCGTTGGCTAAGGCTGGTACATCTCGACGAAGGGCTCGACGTCAATAGGCTGTACCTTTTCGGCATCTCCGAGGGGGGCTATGGGAGCCAGAGGCTGGGGGCTTTTTATGCCGACTACCTAGCGGGCGTTGGCCCCATGGCAGGAGGCGAACCCCTCATCAATGCCCCCGTGGACAACTTCTACGCCACCAGCTACGCCATGCGCACGGGCGACAAGGACTTGATGTTTCACCGAGACCGCTTCACGCGCCTGACCCAGGAGGCGTTTGAGGCTTATAGGCGGCAGTTCCCCGAGGGGTACCAGCACCACATCGAGCTCCTTGAGGGCAAGGGACATAGCATCGACTACACCCCCATGACGCCCTACCTCAGCCAGGCCGTACGCCAGCCCCACCCTAAGACCTTCGTCTGGGAAGATTTTGAGATGGACGGGCGCCACCGCTCGGGCTTTTACAACCTAGCGGTGCTGGAGCGCCCCCAGGGCGATAGGCGCGTCCGCTACATCGTACATATCCAGGACAACCGCATCAGTCTCACCGCCGACTTCGTCCACTACACGCCCCTCACCTTCAGCGAGTATTGGGGCTTTGGCATCCGCTACGAGCGCTCGTTTGCCCCTGCCACTGG
>JBGYQR010000130.1:0-3606 GCA_041839075.1 Porphyromonas sp. | reverse complement strand
GAGGCTCTAAGGTGGAGCCCTTGGGCGCTCTAAGTTAGAGCGCCCAAGGGCTTTAGGTTAGAGCGTCTCGGGGCTCTAAGTTAGAGCGTCTTGGGGCTTTAGGTTAGCGCCCTTTGGGGCTCTAAGGTAGAGCCTTTTGAGGGAGAGAATAGCCCCCCTAGGCGTACAAAAAGTTCGTTCCCTAAGATGCCATATTTGAGCGTCTTAGGGGACGAACTTTTTGTCGTTCAGCGGGTGCACACCATCAGAGGTGTGCTTGGGGGGGAGGATTATTCCCGCTTCCTTAGATGTCTGATGGATAGGCGGTCGATGAGGCGCGAGGTGAAAAATACAGCGACGCGCCTTAGGAAACCATGCTTAGGCCAGAGGTAGCGAAACAGGCGCCACTGCAAGGAGCCGAGGGCAATAGCGCGCTGGCCGTATCGGCGCACCAGGACGAGTTCGCCACATATCTCGTCGCGGTGGCAGTACTCGTACTGGTACGGGTTGCCGTCTCCTCGGAGCGTAAAGCGATCGCCCTTGATGTGCGAGATGCGGTGGACGACATAGCGGTTGTCCCCCAGCCTGGCCAGTACGACACGCCCCACTTGCAGGCTGTCGTCGGAGAGGGGGGCGAGGGTGATGGTGTCTACTTCGTCCCAAACGAGGGGGATCATGCTCCAACCCTTGGCCTGGATGGTAACCCGCTTGCCCAGGGATAGTTGCTCGAGGAGCTCGGAGATAAAGAGCTGGTTGCCCAGTGTCAGCGTTTTCTTATAGAGGAGTGTCATGGGTAGAGGAGAGTAGGGAGTGAGTGAGTTGTACGGCGGCATACTCGGGGCGGTTGTCCAGCTGGTAGACAGGCGCTACGCCGAGGATGTCGATGATGGCCTCGAGGGTGCGTGCCATAGATCGGGGTATGCACGAGAGAGAGGCGCAGGAGGAGTAGAGGGTCGAGAAAGAGTTGCGCCCCGAGAGCTTCGACAGGGCGTTGGTAGGGGCCTGCCTCAGGATAACGAAAGCCTTGACCTCGGCCGAGATGTCTTGGTAGCAGGGGGTGCTGCCACTCCAGGGACAACCATATACGCGGACAGAGCCAGAGGGCGAGAGGCGCACGATGGGTTCGTCGTCGTTGAGCAGAGAGCAGTTGGCGATATGCTGGAGCCATAGTCGGCTATGGGTGCTCTTGCCCGTGCCACTAACGCCCATGAAGACAAGCGCCCCTCCCGCCTGCTCGATGACGGAGGCATGTACCTTGAGGCATCCGACCATAGAGCTGGCCACAGAGAAGGCAATCATGATGAGGCGGTCGGTGATAGCTGAGCTGGCGTCGTCGCTCAGGGAGGACGAGAGCCGTAGCTGGCTCCAGTCCTCGCTGGCGAGGGCTGATACAGCAAGGCCTCGGTGGCCGATATTCAGCCGGTAGTCTCCCCCCGCTTGCTTGTAGACGCTCGAGTGGAAGCCTTGGTCAAGCACCTCCTCGAGCAGTTCGTCCCCCTCTCTCTCAGGGCAGGGGGTCTCGTCCCAAACCTCTAGGAGGGGCTTTTGCCCTAGAGGTAGATTGGGGCGTAGGAATGGGGCGTATTTGGCCAAAGAGGGGCATAGCTGAGAGGCCGAGCCCGGGTGTAGGACAAGGTACTCCTCGGCTATCTGATAGGTGAGCGAGTGTATTGATGACGTCATGCCAAATCAAGGGAGCAAAGAGAGCCGTACCCAAAAGTCTCGATCAAGACACTTAGGGGTACGGCTCATAGAGTGATGGGAGTGGCTACACGCCAGCTGGGAGCTGGCGTATGGCGCAGTCTAGAAGTCTATCGACGCAGTAGGCGATTGAGCCAACCCTTCTTCTTGTGGTGCCCGTAGCCATATCCATAGCCGTATCCGTAGCCATACCCATATCCGTACCCGTAGCCAGAGGGGTTCTCGGATACGCCGTTGAGTATCACAACGATGTTGGGCAGTACCTTGTCGTCATAGAGGGCTTGTAGGTCAGGCAGAGCACGGCGGTCGAGGACGCCCGAGCGTATCACAAAGAGCGTCGTATCGACAACGCGACTAGCGATGGTCGAGTCTGCCACTACGCCAAAGGGAGTGCCGTCGATGATCACGTAGTCATAGTCTTGGCTTAGCTCGTCCATCAGGATGTCCAGACGCTTGCGCATCAATAGCTCTGCAGGGTTGGGAGCTGATGAGCCAGTTGGTATGATATGTAATCCTGGCAGGGAGGGATCCTCGATTAGGATGTCGCTACTCTTAAGATTGCTGTCTGATAAATAGTTGGTGATGCCTTGAGCGGAAATTCCAAGTCTTCGGGACAGAGTTCCTTTACGAATGTCCAAGTCTACTACTACTACACGCTTACCAGAGAACACAAGGCTTCTAGCTAAATTGTACGACACAAAGGTTTTGCCAGAGCCTTCTCCAAATGAGCAACACATTAGGCGGTTACCTCTGCCAGACTCATTGGAGATGATGAAGTTAAGATTAGCTCTTAACATCCTAAAAGATTCCGTGGTAGAATCTACTCCTTGTTCCGTAATGACGGGGAACTGGCCATTCTTCGATGGAGCAACAGGTGTCTCTCCGAGGTATGGGATGCCAATGCGGCTGATGATGTCTCGGCGCGTATGTATCTTCGTGTCTAGAAGAAGACGTAGGAGCAGGAGCCCCGCAGGGATAGCAAGTCCCACGAGGAATCCAATTAGGAGAGAGCGTGTTGTGTTAGGCGATACAGGGCCTTCAGGGCCTGTGTCGTAGTCCATGACGTAGGCATTATCAGAGTGCATGCTCTGAGACAACGTATTTTCCTCCCGCTTGGTCAGTAGTTGTGTGTACAGCGTTTCCTTCATTTTCTGCTGGTGCTCAATGCCCATCCATTGACGTTGTTTGGTCGGCATCTCCGACATCTCTGATATACCTGCCATTGAGCGCCTTTTTACTTCTGAAGCCTGAAGATTGAGAGTGGTCAGGTGGTTACGTAGGTTGCGGATGATAGCTGCTCGAGCTTGATCAAGAGCCTCTGTGTACTTTTTGACCATGGGGTGATCTTCTTGCCCCCCAGTGCTTTCTAACCACTTATCCCGCTCGGGCTTGATGCTGTTGTACAAGGTGATTAACTCCTCCACTCCAGGGGCTGAAACCCCAATGCCTGAGGGGAGAAACGCGTCAGCTTTAGTAGAGTTCTGTACGTGATCCAGTACATAGTTGACCATACGCCTCTGAGCGTCAATTTCGACCAAGGTGGTACGTGCCTCAGCAGCCTGTCCCCTGAAGTTGGAAATTGCATCTTCTGGTAGGACATATCGATTGTCTCGGTGAAAGCTATCTGCTGTCCCGGCCACAATATCAAGTTCCTTTGCTAGGCTTTCGAGTCGCTCGTTGATGAAATTCCCTGTGTTGATCGCAATCTGATTTCTTAGGCTCTGCATCTCATCGTTGTAGGCGTCGACCAGGGCTGTAAGGAAGGCAATAGATTTAGCCTTGTTGTTATCTGAGATCCGAAGGGTAAGAATGGTGGCTCTAATCTCTGCTTGTTGGATGTTGAGTCGGTTTTGATAATCAGCAGCAAGTACCTTGACTGGGGTATGAGTTACCCGAATAATTTGATCGGGCCACGTGTCATTGAAG
>JBGYQR010000129.1:0-5735 GCA_041839075.1 Porphyromonas sp. | reverse complement strand
TTGACCCTCTCCGACCAGCAAACAGCTTAATGAGCTGACTCATCTTCGTGATTGCGACGTATCCAAGAAGAAGATAATATTCTGGTTTATAGACGATTGGTACTTTTGGAGTATATCTCCTTACGTCGAATTCGCGTTAACTTAGAGCCCTCCAGCGGTCTAACCTAGAGCCCTCGAGCGGTTTAGGTTAGAGCGGTCAAGCGGTGGTGATAGGCCCCTAGTAGGGTGGTTGGGAGGGTAGGCAAAATATAGATACCTTTGTCTGTTGCTCCGAGCATCTACTCACGGCGAGAGTGGGGCGCCAGCCTCCCCCTCGCCTGGCTGCTCAGATAGAGCCCCCTCGGTAACTATCTAGGAGCACTTTGGTCTAGGTTGTGTAGGCAACCTTATACTAGACGGATATAGAATGACGTTAAAATAGAATGGGGAAAATAATAGCTCTAGCCAATCAAAAAGGAGGTGTCGGCAAGACGACCACAGCCATTAACCTAGCAGCATCTTTGGCCTCTCTTGAGCGCCGAGTACTGCTGGTGGATACCGATGCACAGGCCAACGCCTCATCGGGACTTGGCATCGTAGCCGAAGATTTGCGACGTACGATATACGAATGTCTTTGCGCCAATGTACCAGCCGAGGAGGTCATCCTCCCTACGCAGGTCGAGGGGCTAGACATTATCCCATCGCATATCGACCTGGCAGGGGCAGATTTGGAGCTATTGGAGAGAGAGCAACGTGAGTTCGTCTTGAGCAAGGTGCTAGCACCCATCGCGGACAAGTACGACTATATCATCATCGACTGCTCTCCGTCCTTGGGGCTGATTACTGTCAATTCTCTAGTAGCATCGGACTCTGTCATCATCCCTGTGCAGTGCGAGTACTTTGCCCTGGAGGGGATTAGTAAGCTGCTCAATACGATCAAGATCGTCAAGTCTCGTCTCAATCCACGTCTCGAGATCGAGGGCTTCTTGATGACGATGTACGATAGTCGTACTAGGCTCAACAATCAGATTTACGAAGATGTCAAAAATCACTTCCAGACGCTGGTCTTCGATACGGTCATTCAGCGCAACGTCAAGCTGGGCGAGGCGCCTAGCTATGGCCTGCCAGCCCTACTGTATGATGCAGAGAGTAGGGGAGCGATCAATCACCTGCAACTGGCTCGTGAGATACTAAGCAAACACCAAAAACACCTCAATGACTAAGCGAAATAAACAACCCCTAGGCCGAGGGCTCAACTCCCTACTCGGAGGAGCAGGAGCCGCCAACACCGACCTGGCCAGCCCTCTCGAATACGATGGCGCTCGCTCCATCGCCTCTTTGCCTCTAGCCCTTATCGACCCCAATCCCGACCAGCCACGTCGCCAGTTTGATGGGGAGCGCCTTGAGGAGCTTGCGGCCTCTATCAAGCATCTCGGGCTCGTACAGCCCATCACCGTACAGCCCCGCCCCGGAGGGCGCTATCTGCTCGTCTCCGGGGAGCGTCGCTATCGGGCAGCACAGATGGCAGGGCTCGATAGCCTACCCGTCTATATACGCCAGGCCGAGAGCGATCAAGTACTCGAGATGGCTTTGGTCGAAAACATTCAGCGCGAAGACCTCAATGCAATCGAAATAGCGCTGGCCTACCAGCAACTATCTGAGACCTATCACCTAACGCATGAGCAGCTCGCCGAGCGTGTCGGCAAGAAGCGCGCCACGGTAAGCAATTACCTACGCCTGTTGCGTCTGCCAGCTCAGATCCAATTGGGGCTGAGCGAGAGGTTGCTTGAGATGGGGCATGCTCGGGCGCTCCTACAAATCGAAGACCCCGAGCGACAGATGGAGCTCTACCAGCTGACGATACAGGAGAGCCTCAGCGTACGGGATGTAGAGGAGCTAGCACGTGCCATCAAAGAGGGGGGCTCGGTAGAGCAGGCCGAGGTACGCACTACTGCTGCCGAGGCACGTCCGCGTCCTCGACAGCCCGAGGAGTATAGGGCTCTAGAGAAGCACCTGGGGCAGGTGTTTGGCGCCAAGGTCGCACTCAAATGCAATCCCCAGGGCAAGGGACGCATCAGCATACCCTTTGCTGGGGAGGAGGAGCTCGAGCGTATCATCTTGCTCCTAGAGCGCATTCAACAACATTAGACTAAGCGGTCGTAGGTATGCAAGCAGTCGGTGATATGGTGAGGAGACTTGGCACCCTCCTGGTCGTACTGGTCTCTGTCTCTTGGGGGAGCTATGCTCAAGACGCTCCTCTGTCTCAAGATGAGCATAGAGGGCAGCAGATGCCACAGGCAGGTAACGCTGAGGAGATCCTGCTAGGGCTTCAGACCCTGGATAGTATAGCCGTAAAGCAGGCGCTATCGACGGCCACTCAGATCTCTAACCCCTGGAAGCCCAACCCCAACAAGGCGCTCTTGTGGGCCATCATCCCAGGGGGAGGGCAGATCTACAACCGCAAGTATTGGAAGCTCCCGATCGTCTGGGGAGCCTTGGCGACTTGTGCCTATTTCATTGGGTTTAACGGGCGCCAGTACGAGGAGTACCACGCTGCCTATCGCGACCTCAAGAGTAGCGACCCGTCTCAAAACACCGCCTGGCTGGCCTTCGCCCCAGCAGGTACCAAGCCCGAGGACTACGCTCAGTTCACGACCAGCCTAGCCTCTACGCTAGAGCGTGGCAACGACTACTATCGTCGCTATCGCGACCTGAGTATCGTCCTGGCCATCGGTGTGTATGGGCTATCCATCTTGGATGCCTATGTCGATGCCGAGCTGTTTACCTTCGATATATCCCCCGACCTCTCTATGAGCGTGATACCTAGTATCACGCCTCCGCTGAGGCATATGCCTAGCCAGGTCGGGATGGTGTGTCATCTCACTTTCTAATCAAACTAGATTGTCCCTTGACGTATATAAGATCAAGTCTTCTCTGCCTGGCTTTGGCTCTAGGTATATGCGCCTTACCTCGCCCCCTCTCGGGGCAAGTATTGGCGCCCGACACTACTCGGACTAGAGCTGTGGAGCGTACGGCTGACAACCTCCCACGAGAGGGGTTGCAGCTACCCGCCTCCCTTGACGAACAGCTGGAGACGCTCCTGCAACGCTGGTATGACGGCTATACCAAGAGGCAGGGAGCGACTCATCGCGTAGCAGATGCTACCGTGCCCAATATCCCCGATAGTGTCTATATCAATATGCTAGAGCAGATACCATCGGCTATACGACTGAGTTACAATCCCGTTGTGCGCGAGAGTATAGAGTTGTATCTCTTTAAGCGTAAGGCACTATTGAGCTCTATGCTTAGCCTAGCGGATCTCTACTTCCCCGAGATAGAGACAGAGCTCGATAGGCAGGGATTGCCCCTGGAGATCAAGTACCTGACTATCGTAGAGAGCTCTCTCAATCCCAGTGCGTTTTCGCCACGTGGGGCAGCGGGGCTGTGGCAGTTTATGCTCCCCACGGCGCGTTTCTATGGGCTCAAGATCAATAGCCTCGTGGACGAACGCCTAGACCCAAGCAAGAGTACCCTAGCGGCTAGCAAGATGTTTGCTGAGCTATACCGCCTCTATGGGGACTGGTGGCTAGCCATCGCTGCCTACAACTGCGGAGCTGGTAGTGTCAATAGAGCCATCAAGCGATCGGGCAAGGAGGCCCCCACCTTTTGGGAGATATATACCTACTTGCCCAAGGAGACCAGGCGCTATATACCTCTATTTATCGGAGCCTATTTTGCCATGTACTATCACCGCACCTATGGGATCGAGCCCCGTAAGCTGGGGCAGCCTTTGGCTACGGAGCATTACATGGCTACGGATCGATTGACTTTTGCTCGTATAGCTGAGCTTACGGGGCTTAGCCAAGAGGAGATCAAGATTTACAACCCTCAGTATCGCCAGGGTATCGTCCCAGGCAATATCGAGCCCTCTCCTGTGCGCTTGCCCATACAGGCGGTGCTCACGCTGGATAGCCTAGCAGCGCATGATATGCTTGCTAGCGCAGAGGAGATCGTGGATCTGGCTCAGCCCGAGAACAAGGCTAAGGAGGCCACCCCCTCAGCTAAGGCCAAGCGCCACAAGGTGCGCCAGGGCGAGACCCTCAGTGTGATTGCCCGCAAGTACGGCACGACGGTCAAGAGGCTCCGTCAGTGGAATGGCCTCAAAAACGATCGCCTCAGTATAGGGCAGAGCCTTGTGGTCTCCAAGTAGTCTCGCCCTCTCGATAGCATTCATCACACCATACATTGAGATATGACCTCTAACTTGCGCAATGAGCAGCGAGCGATTTTTGTCCTCGTAGGGCTGATGCTACTGGGCATCATCTCGGCCTGCGCCAATATAGGCAACCCCGAGGGAGGCCCCTATGATATGACGCCTCCACGTCTCTTGAAGGCAGACCCCTCTGCGAGGGCTACGGAGGTAAAGAAGCAACGCCTCAGACTGACCTTTGACGAATACGTCAAGCTCTCGGGGCAAGACCAGGTCGTGGTATCGCCTCCTCAGCTCAAGCCAGCTACCATCACTGCTGTGGGCAAGGATGTCTTGATTACCCTCCAGGATAGCCTGCGCGAGCATACGACGTATAGCATTTACTTTGGAGATGCCATCGTAGACAACAATGAGGACAACGCCATTGCCGACTTTGCCTACACGTTCTCCACTGGTAGTCACATCGATACGATGCAGATGAGTGGCGTCGTGGTCGATGCCTATACGCTGGAGCCAGTGGGTAGTCTACTCATCGGAGCCTACTATGCTGAGGATGCCTCCGATAGCCTGGTGCGCACCCAGGCATTCCCATTTGCAAGCAAGACGAGCAAGATGGGGCAGTTCACCATCCGAGGGCTTAGGGACTCGACCTATATTGTCTTTGCCCTCAAAGACGACGACAACGATCTGCGCTTCAATGGCGTAAGTGAGGGATTGGCCTTTGACCCCACTGTGCTCCGTACGACCAAGCTCGATAGCCTCCGTACTGACACCATCAAGATCGACTCTATCGTGCGCCGAGACACGATTACGCGCGACTCTCTAGTTACGCGCGACTATACCTATTATTACCCTCAGGATATTGTCCTGCGCTACTTCCTGCCTAGCGCCAAGCGAGAGGGAATAGACAAGTATACGCGCCTGGACTCGCTCATCTGTCGGGTGGACTTCCTTACGCCCCCGAGAGAGATACCAGCGCTACGTTCGCTCGATTTCCCCGAGCGCCCATCAGACGAACTCTATCACGCGGTGCGTAGCAACGGCGGGATCAACTATTGGCTCAGAGAGCCCGCGCTCATCGGGGCAGACTCCATCCGCTTTGTCATCGACTACCAGCGCACCGACTCTCTGATGCAGGTCAGCCAGGCAACAGATACCCTCACCTTCTATAAACCTCGCGAGCGTACCAAGCCCAATCGGCAAAAGGAGCCAACCGATACGATACCCCGTGTACGGCTATCTATGGCGGGTGCAGATGCCTCGCGTGCCAATACCCCAGAGGATAGCCTCAAGCTGATTAGTGATCGCCCCCTGGCGACCATTCCTCCTGAGGCCATTGTCGTGGAGATGACGCTTGACTCGGTGCAGAGCGTCTTACCGTACAAGATCACTCCGACACAGGAGGATGGCCTGGTATACCACATCTCCTTTGAGCGTACCTATGGAGCCAAATACCGAGTGCGGATAGACTCGGCCGCAGTGCAGAGTATATATGGTGAGGTGTGTGATTCGCTCGCCTTTGAGCAAAAGACCTTGCCGCAGAGCG
>JBGYQR010000128.1:0-4340 GCA_041839075.1 Porphyromonas sp. | reverse complement strand
GGTCTCGTAGTCGAGCGTCTCACCAGCCCCCTGGGCAAGGCGACTAGCAAAAGGCTTCAGTAGATAATCGACAAACGGAGGGTTGTCTAGAATGCCGTGCAGGTACGTCCCCATACATCGCTCACTAATCCAATAGCCATCACTACGTCCATCCTCGAGCTGAGCCAGCGGCGCGTTAGGGGTGTCCTCGCTGATAGGAGAGGTACGCCCCATGTGTATCTCGTACCCCTGGCAACGCTCTTCTGACGAGAGGAAGGTGAAGCCTACCTGACGCGTGATCTTGTCCCCCTCCATCGTTGTCGTTGTGGGGAGTAGTCCTAGCCCTGGCAGTCTAGGGATGTCCCCCTCTACGCCGTTGGGATCGAGCACTTCCTGCCCCATGATTTGATAGCCTCCACAGATGCCGAGTATTGTCTTGCCCGAGCGGTGCGCGCGTATGATGGCTTGTGCCACTCCGTTGCGCCTAAGCTCATAGAGGTCTGCGAGTGTGCTCTTGCTACCGGGGATGATGATGATGTCGGCCTCCTCGATCTTTGAGGGGTTGTTGGTATAGTATAGATGTACGCGAGGGTCTGCCTCTAGCCGTGCCATATCGGTGTAGTTGGAGATATAGCGTAGGAGCACTACGGCTATATTGACACGCCCAGCCATACTTCCTCTAGCACGTTTGCCTAGGGCAACGCTATCCTCCTCCTCGATATGGATGTCTGTGTAGTGGGGGACGATACCTACGACGGGTATGCCACATAGGTCCTCGATAATCTTCTTGCCCTCGTCAAAGAGGCGTATATCTCCCCGAAACTTGTTGATGATAATCCCCTTGATAAGCGCCCGATGCTCGGGTGTCTGCAACATGACTGAGCCGTACACAGAGGCAAATACTCCTCCGCGATCGATGTCTGCCACGAGGAAGACGGCTGCCCCTGCATACTCGGCCATGGACATATTGACGAGGTCGGAGGAGCGTAGGTTGAGCTCTGATATACTTCCTGCGCCTTCGAGTACGATGGGCTGATAGCGTCCGGCGAGGCGATCAAAAGCCGAGTGTACCTCTGCCCTGAGCTCCCCGCGTCCTATGGTGCGGAAGTACTCGTACGCGTCCTTGTCTCCGATGGGTTTGCCGTGGAGGACGATTTGGCTACGGCGCTCGCTACTGGGTTTGAGTAGCAGGGGGTTCATATCCGTATGAGGTGGTATGCCAGCGGCCTCGGCTTGTACAGCTTGAGCACGTCCAATCTCTAGCCCCTCAGGTGTGGCGAACGAATTGAGCGCCATATTCTGAGCCTTGAATGGCGCAGGACGATAGCCATCCTGGAGCAAGATACGACACAATCCCGTGGCCAATATGCTCTTGCCTACGTCGCTACCTGTCCCCACGAGCATGATGGGGCGGAGCTGGAGCTTGTTGTTGCTGGAGTTATTCATGGGAGGCATCAGTCGAGGTAGGTCTTTTCTTACGCTTGTAGCTGAAGGCTTGCCACACATCCTCTGGCCATCCCTGCTGCTGCATCTCCCACTTGGCCATGACGAAGAGGTAGTCGCTCAGACGATTGACCCAAGGGAGTAGCCCCTCGGGGAGGGGATCTTCTCTATCGAGCGTGCAGAGCCTACGCTCGGCTCTACGGCAGACGGTGCGTGCGAGTTGCATCTGAGCCGAGAGGGGAGTCCCCCCAGGGAGGATAAAAAATCCATTGTCTCGAGTCTCAGACATCAGTCGCTTCGTCTCCTGCTCGAGAGACGATAGCCAATCGAGAGAGAAGCTGTTGGGGTTCTCTCCTCTACGCTCCGAGCGCGTAGCAATTAGGCTCATGGCCTGCATCATCTGCATTTGGATGTTTCCAAGGAAGCTATGCCTAGGATCATCTCTGTCGATCATCGAGCGTATGAGCCCTAGATGAGCATTGAGCTCGTCCATTGTGCCGTTGGCTTCGATGCGTATATCGTCTTTGGGCACACGCTCTGCTCCGAAGATGGCAGTCGTGCCCCGATCTCCTGTCTTGGTTATAATGGCCATGTATGGTCTTGGTAATGGGTTTAATAGGGATGGGGCTGGCCTCGCTGTGGTACGAGGCTAGCCCCACAAGTCCCTCATTGTACAATGTTTGTGAACGCTACGGCAAGGGAATACAAGTCGCTACGCCTCGGCGTAAAACTTCTCCTTGAGTGCGAGCACCGTTGGGTCAGAGATATAGTCATCGTAGTCCATGATCTTGTCGATGACACCTCCGGGCGTAAGCTCTATGATGCGGTTGGCCACCGTCTGGATGAACTCGTGGTCATGACTTGTGAAGAGCACATTCCCCTTATAGGTCTTGAGCGTATTGTTAAACGCCTGGATACTCTCTAGGTCGAGGTGGTTCGTTGGGCTATCGAGTACGAGCGTATTGGCATTCTTGAGCATCATGCGCGAGATCATACAGCGCATCTTCTCTCCTCCGGAGAGGACGCTAGCACTTTTGAGAATCTCCTCGCCCGAGAAGAGCATACGCCCAAGGAAGCCCTTGAGGTAAACCTCGTTGGTGTCAGCGGCAAACTGCGAGAGCCACTCCACGAGGTTCATATCCGTGTTGAAGAAGTTCGTATTGTCTAGAGGGAGATAAGCCTCCGTAATCGTCTGTCCCCATTCGTATGACCCCTCGGCAGCCTTCTGATTGCCATTGATGATCTCAAAGAGGGCTGTCATGGCGCGTGGATCTCTACCGATGAAAACAACCTTGTCGCCCTTCTCGACGTTGAAGTTGAGGTCCTTAAACAGAAGCGTACCATCGTCGGCATAGGCCGTGAGCCCCTTGACCTCCAGGATCTTGTTGCCGGGGTCTCTATCTGGCGTGAAGATGATACCTGGGTATCGACGGCTAGAGGCCTTAATCTCTTCGATGTTGAGCTTCTCTAGCATCTTCTTGCGGCTGGTCGTTTGCTTACTCTTAGCCACGTTGGCAGAGAAACGGCGGATAAACTCTTCGAGCTCTTTCTTTTTCTCCTCAGCCTTCTTGTTTTGCTGTTGTTGCTGGCGTAGGGCTAGCTGGCTAGACTCGTACCAGAAGCTGTAGTTGCCTGCAAACTGCTGTACACGCCCGAAGTCGATGTCTACCGTGTGGGTACACACAGAGTCGAGGAAGTGGCGGTCGTGGCTAACCACCAGTACCGTCTGCTCACACTCGGAGAGGTACTGCTCTAGCCAAGACACGGTCTCTAGGTCGAGGTCATTGGTGGGCTCGTCCAGGAGGAGGTTGTCGGGCTTACCAAAGAGGGCACGAGCCAGTAGGACACGCACCTTCTCCTTACCGCTCAGCTCATTCATATACTTGTAGTGAAGTGCCTCCTTGATACCGAGCCCGCTCAGGAGCATAGCAGCATCACTCTCGGCATTCCACCCCTCCATCTCGGCAAACTTATCCTCCAGCTCAGCTACGCGATTGCCATCTTCGTCGCTGAAGTCGGGTTTAGCATAGAGGGCATTCTTCTCTTCCATGATCGCCCATAGGATGCTATGCCCCATGAGCACAGTATCCATGACTGTATATTCATCAAAAGCGAAGTGGTCCTGTGATAGTACCGACAGGCGTTCGCCTGGAGCGAGAGCGATAGTGCCACGAGTTGGGTCTATCTGTCCGCTGATGGCACGCAGCAGGGTAGACTTACCTGCCCCATTAGCTCCTATGATACCATAGCAGTTACCTGGGGTAAACTTGAGATTGACATCTTGAAATAATACACGCTTACCAAATTGTATGGCAAGGTCTGTTACTGTTATCATTCGTCCTTTTTTGCTTGTTTGTATTATCCTGCGAAGATACGATATTTTGGCCGTATTATGCAGGGCGCTCTCTCTGTGCACATTCCGCGCTTGGGTCTAGTAGAGCGTAGTGGTATAATGGATTGACTAGCTGGCGTAGTTGCCCTGTCGCTGGCCTCTTTGTCTACGACTAGCTACGCCTGCCTATACGCAGTAGCCTTGAGAGAGGGAGGGGGAATGGGGCGTTTCTTGCCTAGCGAGAAAGGGCTTGAAGACCTCCAGTTGAGGGGAAGGGCAGCAGTCAAAAATTTCTAGTACATCTCTCTGCAAAAAGTAGTAGATCTTTTTCTGAAAAGTAGTAGATCTTTTTTGAGAGAGATGTACTAGTACCATTGAGGTCTAAATGAGGCAATGGATCAGTGTTGATAGCCTGGAGGGGCGTCTTGATGCAGTAGCCCTATAATAGCTCAGCGCCCAGCAGTCGAGTGATTGACTGCTGGGCGCTGGTTTTAGTAACAATAGAGGGGCTTTACTTCTTGAGTGTGAGTACGAGGTTCTCTTCCTCGCCGTCAGAGCTTATGAGGGTGATGGTCTCGTAGTCTTT
>JBGYQR010000127.1:0-4776 GCA_041839075.1 Porphyromonas sp. | reverse complement strand
CAAAGGTAATACATTTCTTTTAACTTCATAATACATTCATTAGCGATACTTATAACCCTCGGTTCCCCGTCTCAACTCCCGCACCACGTAAAGCACACCTCGCCTCATCCTCCCTATACCCTCTCCTATAAAAGCAACGCTAGAGCATATACGTCAGATCATTGCCTGGTCTCTCTAAGGCTACATCATCTGACTAGCAATATCTAGCTGGCGCAGGGAGCCAGCTACCCCTAAAAAATCGGTCCACATCTCTCTGCGCAAAGACCTAGGTCTTTGCGCCAAAAGACCTACATCTTTTTCGAGAAAAACCTAGGTCTTTTTGCAGAGAGATGTACGTGTACAATTTTGGGGCTGCTGTTGGCGCAATTATCCCCCAGTACGCCAGCATCCTGCGCTAGTAGGTGCAATGGATGCAGTAGCACTGGAGCTCTGCTCTGCGCCAGATGGCATCAAGGGCTGAAGCCCTTTGCCTCTAAAGGCTATGGTAGCTACTACCATTCTAGTGTTGATGCTGTTGCCCTCCACAACCAGAGGGCAACAGCATCAACACTAGATCTGATTAGTTACGAATCCAAGGACGTACGGCGGACATCGAAGCGGCACCCCTGGCAGAAATATGAGCTCTGGTAGTGGTCAAGAATGCCGAGTAGCCAGCCATAACGTCTATACGACTATCTACCGCCCAATAGTAACCCTCGTTATTCGTTTGGGTGACAACGAAAGGCAGCGAATCTTCGTATAGCGATCCGTATAGTGGGAACGTGCGGGACTTGATCTGGCTAGTGCGACTGGACCAGAAAGTAGGAACAGCGATGTGGTCTATGTCAAACGGAGCGAGTCCGACTGGGATACACTCTACGAGCATCGCACGGCTTGTGCCTGTCGTGGTGATGATACTATAGCGGTATGCGGTGGCATTACGCGTATCCTTGAAACGCAAGCCATAGAGGATCGTAGCATCACCACTACCACTAGCGGGTCTTGCATATTCGGAGATATAGTCACGAGTTACGTCACCGATCTTGACTCCCTTCTCTAGAGCTCTAGCTGTACCGTAGACACCCGTTGCTCCAGTCTCGAAGCCTGTCACAGGATCAATGAGAGGCGGGAAGATGCTCAGAAGTTCGGCTCTCGTGGGAGGAGAATAGCTTACGCCATCGATGAGTATGGGAGCCGTTAGTTGCTCTACCTCAGCTAGGCTAAATAGACCAACATTGGGGGCATCTGTTGCGTGGCTTTTGAGGAAAGCTGTTTTGGTTTTGTCGAGATTGTACTCAGCAACATACTCAATAGCAAGCTTGGGCAAGGGATCACCTGCACCCCATCCGTCTTGATCTGGGAGGCTCTCTTGTAGGTTGGCATTATGTTCTCCCGTATAGGAGAGGGTCACAGGCACAGAACCATGAGGCAGGAGCTGAGTCGTCGAAAATGCTTTAAAGAAATTGCCCGTTGTCGTACGTAGCAAACCCACTGTAGTTAGCTCTAAGTCCGTAGTGCGTGGATACACAACGGTATAGAGCCAAGGCGAGTGACTATCGGTACTACCGACTTTGCCTGGAACCGTTATACGTGGTGTAAACGTGTACGTAGCCTGATAGATGGTGCCGCCTTGAGAATAAACCGAGCTACCAACCCCTGGCTTATCAAATAGGAAGGTGCGGTTTGGTGTAAACGCATTGGTTGAGAACCTCGCCGAAGTGAATGTTTGCTCGGAGGCAGTCTCATTCTTGATACGCATCCTCAACAGCGTTCCTAGTGGACGTAGCTCAAGGAGCAGGGGTTCGACAACACCGTTGGCAGTGACAGACATGGGCTGCCACTTAGTTACGTAGGGTATATTAGCCTCAATAGTGCTTGCGTCAGGAGAAATAAGCCCCGTTGCTGCAAACGTCACCATTGGTGTACGTGATGTCGTGTGTCCTACGGCAGGTTGCTCTTCTGAACCATCAGGAAAGTACCCCTTACCATAGACCTTGCCACCATCCCCAGCCTCTCGCATAAGAAGGGCCGCGATGGTGTAATCTCCACTCCCACCAGCAGGGATAGAGATCTGTCCAGAGTACCTGGCTTGATTGAGGTCTGGAGTCTTGGTAAACTCAAGATCTTGTATGAATTGCTCTCCTGAGGCACGGCGCACGGCCACACGCAGGATGACATTCTTCGTGCTCATCTTCAGGCCGGTCGTCTTGCCACTAGCTCCATCTAGTCCGAAGGTAACGCGGAGCCCATCCTCTTCTTGACCTGCGGTCAGATCAATGTGCACAACCCTTGTCTTTGGTTGCTCAGTCGGCTGATTAGGCTCGGCATCCTTACTACAAGACGCCAAGGCAAGCAGCCCTAGGGCACTAGCCCAGAGTTTCGTTAGTTTCATTGCTTACGTTGTTGGGAAAATTGTGGTTAGTAACATTGGAAAAACTAGTTTACAGACCCCACTCGTCGTGCTCCTCTAGGTCGCCGAAGTCAGCATCGATGTAGCTAGGCACTGAGAGCTGGCTCAGCAGAGGAAGCTGGGACGGCCAAAAGAAACAGTCTGCGCGTGGGGGGATGTAGGGGATTTTGTTCATATCAATTATCGGCTATCATTGCTCTAAGCGAAGAACTGGGAGCGCCACTGTCCCAAGGGCATAGAGCACGTGGAGCACAGGGCGCATACGGGTATAGAGATCGGTCGGGGGGAGGTAAGGGTATATACCAGCCTAGGCCCAAGGGAGCACAAGGACGAGCAAAACGAAAAGCTCCGAGTTAGGCAAACCGTATGCGGTTTGCCTAACTCGGAGCTAAAGAAAGAGGTGTTTAGGGGGGACTTTTTATATAGTGCAAGGCTGGAAGCCTTGCACTCCCCTAGGGGAGTTTTTTGGCTTGGCCTGTATTCGCACCATTACTCTCATCTTGCCAGCAAAGGTAATACATTTCTTTTAACTTCCTATACATTCATTAGCGATACTTATAACCCTCGGCCCCCGTCCCAACTCCCGCATCACATAAAGCACACCTCGCTTCATCCTCCCTATCCTCTCTATGGAAGTAGACCTCCGAATATAGACGAGCTCGCCCTGCTCAGTGTAGCAAATGGTACACTAGACAGGGCGAACTTCGATTAGTCCCTAGTCAATCAGCTTAGTTGCGCTTGAAAAGGTAAACAGGGTAGTAACTCCATTTGGCTCGAGGAGTGAATACAATTGCTGGTGCCGATGGACTTATAGCAAGCACGTAGGCGGATACCTCATCCACTGCCGTTGAGGAGCGGAAGACAATTGCACCCCCAATATTGGGCGTCCCTCCAGGATAGCTATAGTTACCGTAGGCTGGGAGCTTGACGCTCGTTATCTCTCTACCCTGGCTCGTCCAGAATGCAGCCTGCTCAATGTTGGAGAGGCTGATATTCTCACTGCCAATAGGCGTGCTCTCTACGATTACACCTCTCTCAGTTCCCTCCGTGTAAGAACGGTAGCGGTAGGCTGTGCGGTAGCGGTTAGATGTACTCTTGAGACGAATAGCATAGATGACACTACCCGAGCGACGTACATAGTCCGCCTTGTATGACTGCGCAGGGCTACTGCCCACCTTGATACCCTCCTCGACCACATCGTACAGAGGATAATTGAGAAGTAGTGCCTCAGTAGTTATACCGCTGGAGTTGATGCGGGGAGGGAAGATCGCCCTAAGCTCCTCTGCTGTGGGGATGGAGTAAGAAGCGCCAGCAATAGTCTTCGTCGTCATAAGCTCGCTCACCTCGTCAAACGTGAAGCGACCTACATCGGCATTATTCATCAGCTGATCCGTTACAAACCCATCCTTGGTCTTGTTGAGCGCATAGGGGTGTAGCAGGCTTAGAGGAGCCGTGTAGGTGGGCGCAGTACCACCCCACTCGCCATCGTACTCGGGAAGCTCGCCAACCTCCATATTGTGCTGACCCGTATACACCAGCGTCATGGGTACAGAGCCCGTAGGAAGATACTGAGTTGTATAGAACGCCTTATACCGCTCTGTGGAGAACGAGAGGAAGGCCGTCGTAGTGGCTGGCGCTGTGAGCGTACGAGGAGCAACCCAAATATACATCCAGGGAGAGTAGCCTATCACACCACCTGTAGTACCAGGCACCTCAATGCCTGCACCAGGAATGGTGTAGAGGTAGTAATCTGAATTGTAGGGCGTAAAGTATGGCTTATTGTCGCGCTCCTGCTCTGGGAAAAAGACTCCTCCATCGGAGCCATACCCGCCAGCGAAAGCCGTCGTCTGAAACGTAATCTGCTTGAAGGTAACAGGAGAGGCCGTCTCGTTTTTGATGCGCATACGCAAGATCGTACCGAAGGGCTTGAGGTAGAGCGTCGTCGGATTGACCGCACTAGCCCCCACTGTAATGGGCTGCCAGTCCGTGAGGTAGGGGACGTTGAGCTTCAGCTTGTTGTCCGAGCTCGCATAGGTTACCTCAGTCGTGTAGGGGATAGTGATACCATTGACGGGGCGACCAGGAGTCTCTCTCTCGGTCAAGAACACTTCGCCATCGGCACCATCCTCCTTCATCAAAAAGGCAGCAATCGTGTAGCTACCCGTACCGCTAATGGGGATGGTGATAGGGCCCGAGTAGGTGGCGTGGTTGCGACCCGCTGTCTTGGTGAACTTGATATCCTGGATCACAGGAACGCCCGTACCCTGGCGAACGGCTACGCGCAGGATAACGTCCTTGTCGCTCATCTGAAGACCCGTCAGCATCCCTGTGCCATCAGTCTTGACGCCATAGGTCGCGCGAAGGCCAGCATCGTCTTGGCCTGCCGT
>JBGYQR010000126.1:0-5308 GCA_041839075.1 Porphyromonas sp. | reverse complement strand
GCTCCCCCCCTCTAGCCCAGCCTGGAGGTAGCTAGCCATACGCAGGGCCTCCTCTACGGGGTAGGTAACGAGCTCCCAGCGCGTAGAGGCCGCATCGGTATAGCGGTAGTTGAGGGCTTCGTCGTAGGGTATCTCGGGAGTGGTGTAGGTGCTATCGACCCCTGCAAGGCTTAGGCGCATGGCGCTATGCTGGGCAGCGGTCTTGCCCGCATATACAGAGACAAACTTGAGTCCCTCCTCATCGACCGAGAGGCGCAAGTGCGGACGTGCGCCTAGCCTCGAGGGGGTGAGCTCAGGGGCGATATAGCGTGGGGGGGTGTCGTAGGCTTCGTTGCGCTCGATGACAAAGCCTCGAGCGGCCTCCTGGATAGCAGCATTCACCTGCCTGAGCTGGCTATCTAGAGCCACGAGCATATACTCGGCTTCGCGTCGGTGTATGGTACGCTTCTGATCCGTGCTCTGGCGCAATATCGCTGTATCGGCAGGTGCGAGAGTGATGGCCTCCTCGACACAAGCGAGAGCCTCGGGGTAGCTTCCCCCCAGGGAGAGGCTATCGGCCTTGGCCAGCAAGGCAAGAGCAGCCTGGTTGGGCGTAGAGCCACAGCTCGATAGTAGGAGCCCCATCGGGAGGGCAAGCAGGAGCACCAGACGAGGGACGACAAATCTAGACATCATACCAACCTACTAGCCGATTAGGGCGCGGACATTCTTGATCAAAAGGGAGAGGGCTACGTCATTGAACCCACCCTCGGGGATGATGATGTTGGCGTAGCGCTTGCTGGGCTCAACGAAGTCGCGGTGCATCGGCTTGACGGTGGTGAAGTACTGCTTGAGTACCGAGTTGAGATCGCGCCCACGCTCCTGTACATCACGCACCAGGCGACGCGCCAGGCGCACATCATCGTCGGTGTCTACATAGACCTTCATATCCATCAGGTCGCGTAGAGCCTTGTGCTCGAGGATGAGGATACCATCGAGGATGATCACCTTGGCGGGCGAGACAGAGACGGTCTGCTCTAGCCTGTTGTGCTCGGTAAACGAGTAGACCGGGCGCTCGATCGTCTGCCCCGCCTTGAGGGCGAGTATATGCTCGATCATCATGTCTGTATCGAAGGCGTCGGGATGGTCGTAGTTGAGCTGGGTACGCTCCTCAAAGGAGAGTTCGTTGTGAGCTTTATAATAGAAGTCGTGGCAGAGGGTCGTTACATCCTCCTCTACAAAAGCCTCTTGGAGCTTACGCACGAGAGTCGATTTCCCCGAGGCAGAGCCACCTGCTACCCCAATGATGGTAGGGACAAAATCTTGAGCCATAGTCGTTATAAACGTTATTGTAATGATAACCAAAGGTAGGTAAAATCTCCACTATCGCCCCTCCCCCAGTATATGCTGGCAGAGGTCGTCGATGACCTCTACATAGCGGGAGCGTTGCCCCTCGTCGGAGACCTTGCGCAGTGCCGAGACCAGAGCCGTGGTGATGGTGATGCGCAGATGCTCGTCATAGCGAGAGATCAGCTGACGCTCTGCCTCAGAGAGGTCGTGGGGAAGGCTAGAGAGCTCTCGCTCGGTAAGCCACGACGTTGTCCGTTGTAGCGTGCTGATGGTCTCGCGCAGGTGAGCCCCCTCCGTCCAGCGGACAAATAGATCGAGATGCTCGTCGATGATGGCTCGAGTCGCCTCCTCTATCTCAGAGGACAGGACGAGACCCATCTCTCCCAGCGCGTCGATGCTATACAGATGCACGCCGGGCAAGCGTCCGACAGCCTCCTCGACATTGCGGGGGACTGCTAGGTCAAAGATATAGCGCTCGCCCTGGTGTCCTCCCTCTGCCTCTAGGTGCCCTCTAAGGACGATAGGGCTAGGCGCTGAGGTCGCCACAAAGATGGTCTGTGAGCGAAGTAGCACTTCGCCTAGCTCACGCTCGCAATAGACCCTCGCCTTGGGATGAGCCTGAGCAAAACGCTCGGCGCGCTCCCGAGTGCGGTTGTAGACATTGATGCCTCTAGCTCCAAGCTCCACGAGGCGGTGGTAGATCGTCTCTGCCATGAGCCCCGCCCCGATGATGAGGGTCTCGCCCTCGAGGCAATGGGGGGCATCTCTAAGGAGCTTGTCCACGGCTGCTGAGCCGGCAGAGAGCGGACTGGCAGAGACCAGGTATTCGCTACGTATGCGCTTGCCCACCTCAAAAGCACGATGAAACAAGCGCGATAGCAAGGGCGTGCACAGCCCACTAGCCGAAGCCTGGCGATAGGCCTCCTTGAGCTGTCCTAGGATCTGCGTCTCGCCCACGACCATCGACTCGAGACCCGAGGCCAGGCGAAAGAGGTGGCGCATGGCCTCCTCGCCCCTTTGCCCCTTGAGTTTGCTGGCAAGCCGAGGGCTAAGCTCGAGGTTGCTAAGGAGCGAGGAGGTGAGCCGGCGCTCTACGGCCGAGTGGCAGACCCCCTCAGCCTCGTAGTATATCTCCATCCGATTGCAAGTCGAGAGTACGACGGCTCCTCTCAATAGTCCGCAGGCCTGCCAGTCCTCTATGAGCATGCTGGCCTCGGAGGCAGAGAGCGAAAAGGCAGAGCGCTCACTGACTGAGGCGGATTGATGGTCTATACCAATGAGTCCTATCATCGTTTTGTCTCTTGGATCTTAGTAATCAATATATCCCGAGCGGTCTGATATGACGCCGTATCGGGCGCTTGCTGTCTGAGGAGCGAGAGGGTCTCGAGCTCCTCTTGCCACTCGAGGGCTATCTCCGAGAGCAGGCGTTCGCGAAGGGCAACCATGACCTCGGGCAAGCGGTAGTCGGAGTGCAGGGCTAGGTCAATGCCAGCCTTGCTACCCTGGGCGGCAAACTGCACGTTGCCCCCATCAGCCTCGCTGAGGTTGCAGCACAGCCTCGAGCAGACCATAGCTCGCTGGCATATCGCCCTATCGACCTCTGGCTGTCCCGTGCCAGCAATGACGAGGTCGTAGCTGGCGAGCTGGATGGCGGGGCTGTATGTCTCTCTGAGCCACTCTAGCCCAGCCTCAGAGTGGAGCTCTGCGAGCTCGGGGCAGAGACTAGGGGAGAGGAGCACAGGGCGAATACCCGAGCGCACTAGGGTGCGCACCTTGATGAATGCTCCTCTGCCACCGCCCACGACCAGCACCCTGGCGAGTGTGCTGTGGTAGAGGGCAAGCGTATAGCGGTGAGGTTGAGCCTCGGGGCGAGGTGCTTGTCTAGCCTCGCGAAAGCCATAGGGGATGGCGATACGTGCCTGCTGCACGAGGCTCTCCTGGGCAAACAGCTCCGAGGGGCTCCCATCATAGAGGAGCTCCCCATCGCCTAGTACCACTGCGCGCTCGGCCCATCGGTAGGCTCTATCCATGTCGTGGGTAGAGAGGATGATGGTCTTGCCAGCCTGGTGGAGCTTGTCTAGGAGTGCCATGACACGCTGCGAATAGATGGCGTCTAGCGAAGCCGTCGGTTCGTCTAGTAGTATAATGTCTGGGTCGAGAGCCAGTACGGCGGCGATGCTCACCCACTTCTTTTGCCCCTCGCTCAGTAGGTGAGGAGGGCGATGGCGCAGTGCCTCTAGGTCGTAGGCCGTGATGATCTCCTCGACACGCCTTTGTAACTCTGGAGCTGGGAGACCAATGTTTTTTAGCCCGAAGGCAATTTCGTCTTCGACCGAGGGGCAAAATAGTTGATAGTTGGCATTCTGCATCACTAGGGCTATACGCCTGCGCTGCCTGGTGAGGTCTCTCTTAGTACCCCGGAGCTCCTCCCCCTCAAGCGCTAGCCGGCCACTGCTCGGAGCAATCAATCCCGACAATAGGCGCATCAGCGTAGACTTGCCCGCCCCATTAGCCCCGAGTAGCACGATGCGTTCGCCCGCTCTGATCTCGAGGCTTAGGTCTCTGATGGCCCAGCGCTCGGTGTCGTAGCGGTAGCTGAGCGACGAGAGGCTAAGCAGGGCTACCTGTCCCCCAGGGCTGACCGAGCGAGAGACGGGTTGCTCCCCTGCTAGCTCGTCGCCATCAAACTGCCGAGAGAGTAGTCCCTCGTACATATCGTCGGCCTCGCTGTGGGCGAGCACAAAGGAGCGGGCCAGCAACGTCCCCCCGTGTTGCACTCTAGCACCCGCACTCTGATAGCCCAGGCGCAAGAGCTGTGCCTCGAGGATATGCTCCCCTGTGGAGAGTAGGAGGTTGATGTAGCGATAGCTTAGTTCGATGAGCTCCACCAAAAGACGAGGAGCGCCCATGGAGCGCAGTTCGCCACAGAGACGATAGATAGGGTTGAGGGCCAGGAGGAGTGCTACTATCCCCACTGCTGTGATCGCCCTTAGGACAATGAGGCTCCCCAGGGCGATGCTCTCGTGGCTGATGCCCCAATCTCCCCAGGCGTATAGGCTCGAGGGCGAGGAGCGCTCGACGAACAAAGGCAGAGCTCCAAGGAGGACGAAGCCCCAAAGGACAAGAAGCCGTGGCCATACCTTGCCCCCTTTGAGCCCAATCAAAGCGCCATACACAAGCAGGGTGATAGGCAAGAACAGGGAGACGTAGGGCAACACTAAGGCTAGCACCAGCCCCAAGAGGGGGAGTGCTAGCCTGAGCATACGATTAGGAGGATTGGTATGGCACATACCGCTAGGATAGGATGTATAGCGCTCGGGGATAACCTCGTGAACTAATGCCCAGCGCCGAGCTTGGCAAACGAGCGATAGCCCCAGGCAAAGAGCCCCACCCCTACGGCAACTTGCAAGACGAAGAGCCAGGGCTCGAGCGCTTCGCTGGGCTCAAACAGCGCCACCATGGGGGTCTCTTCAAAACCAGGACGGAGCGCCTGCACCATGCCTCCTGCGGCATCGTCTGTCCCCTCTCCAAAGTCGATATATCCCGCCAGGAGCGGGAACGCTAGGCAGACCAAGGCCCCCAGAGATAGCACCAGACGACTGCGTAGGCTCTCGCGTGCAACCCCGAGAGTATGTCTCCTAGAGGTCGCCTGTCCGATGAGGCGAACCACCACAACCCTCAGTGGCTGACCGTGGGACTAGCCGCCTTTGTCGGAAGCATGGCGACCTATATCACGACCTCGATACAGCTGGCGGTCGTTTATCCCGATAGCGTAGGAGGTGTGTGGGCCTCGTTTGCTAAGTTCATGTCCATCTTCGCCATTACGCAGATACCTCTATCGTTGGTGGAGGCCGTGCTGACGGTTGTGGTGGTTCGCCTCATCGGACAGGCGACCTCTAGGAGACATACTCTCGGGGTTGCACGCGAGAGCCTACGCAGTCGTCTGGTGCTATCTCTGGGGGCCTTGGTCTGCCTAGCG
>JBGYQR010000125.1:0-2996 GCA_041839075.1 Porphyromonas sp. | reverse complement strand
TGCCATCACGATGCTGAGCTACCTGCTGTTTGTCCACCGCCGCCTCTACCGCACTCGGGACTATCGCACCAGCTACTACCTGCTGGCGCTGAGCTTTGTATGCCTGCAGATCTGTTGGTGGGGGGTGAACCTCCTCCCCTCTGCCCAGGGCGTGAGCATACATACCTACTCCTAGCCCCCTAGGCGAAGCGATACCGCCCTACCACCGACCCTATATAGGAGCGCCCCCTACTCATCCATCGATGGGTAGGGGGCGCAATCGTTGGGGGATAGGCTTAGTGGTCGGGGCGGTACTTGTTGTCCTCGTCTTTGTCCTCGAGGATACTGAGGTAACTCATATAACGGCTGGGAGCTATCAGCCCCTCCTCTACGGCCTCTAGGACGGCACACGAGGGCTCGTGCGTGTGGGTGCAGTTGTCGAAGCGACAGCCCCGAGAGGTCTCGAAGATTTCTCTAAAGTAATGCGACACCTCCTCCGTCTCCATCTCCAAGAGGCCAAAGCCCTTGATGCCTGGGGTATCGATGAGGTAACCTCCCGACGTGCCTACGGGTATCATCTGAGAGAAGGTCGTCGTATGCATGCCCGTAGCATGTGTCTCGGAGATCGCCGCTGTGCGCAAGTTCGCCCCAGGGATGAGCGCATTGATGAGCGTACTCTTGCCAACGCCCGAGTGCCCGCTAAAGAGGGTGATACGCCCCTGGATCTCCTGGGCGAGTGCCTCTAACCCCTCGCCCGTATAGGCCGACACGCGGTGGCAGGGATAGCCGATGCGCTCGTAGATAGCGATGAAGTCCTCGAGTGCCTCTAGCCCTTCGTCCGAGAGCATATCAACCTTGTTGAACACTAGCTGGGTAGGCACGCGGTAGGCCTCGGCCGTCGAGAGGAAGCGGTCTATAAAGGTCGTCGATGTCTCAGGCGCCACCAGCGTACACACCAGGAATGAGGCGTCTATGTTGGCCGCCAGGATATGCGACTGCTTGGAGAGGTTGGCCGCTCGGCGGATGATATAGTTGCGCCTGGGCAGGATCTCCCTAATGTAGTGCGCATCGCTATCGCCTGAGACGGAGAGCTGTACCTCTACCCTATCGCCTACGACCACTGGGCTCGTCGAGCGGATACCCCGTAGGCGCATCTTGCCCTTGACCTTGCAGGCGCGCTCTATGCCATCGCCACAAAGGACGAGGTAATGACTACCAGTATTGCGGACGACTAACCCCTCGAGTATATCCATATCTTATCAAACGCAAAGATTGCCTAGCCCCTCGGCCTATGAGCCGATGGGTCTAGGCAATCGTGATGTAGAGTATTGTAACGTGATGCAAGACTAGACGGTCATGATCTCGGCCTCCTTCTCGGCAAAGATCTCATCTATACGCTTGATGTACTTGTCGTGTAGCTTCTGCACTTCGCTCTCGGCATCCTTGGCCACGTCCTCGGGCGTATTGTCCGTCTTGATACTCTTCTTGATAGCATCGTTGGTATCGCGACGGATGTTGCGCACGCGGATTTTGCATTCCTCGGCATCGGCCTTGACCTGCTTGACCAGTTCGCGACGGCGGTCTTCGGTCAAGGGGGGAATGCCTAGGCGGATGATCTCGCCGTTGTTTTCGGGCGTAATGCCGAGAGGCGAATTGATGATGGCGCGCTCGATGTCACGTATGACGCTCTTCTCCCAGGGGGTGATGACGATGCTACGGGCATCGGGTATCGTCACGCTACCGACCTGGTTGAGGGGCACCAGGCTACCATAGTACTCGACCATTATACCATCGAGGATCTTGGGATTAGCCTTACCTGCTCTAACGCGCGAGACTTGCTCTTCGAGGAAGTCTACAGACTTGCTCATACCGGCGCCCGCCTGGGCGATCATATTCTTTAGCTCACTCATATAATATAGTACGATATTGCTTGGTTGATTGGACAGAGGGCGCTAGCCTTGATTGCTCACGTAGGTACCGATGGGCTCTCCCCGAAGCACCCGCGAGAGGTTGCCAGGCGTGTCCATGTCAAAGACGACGATAGGCAGATCGTTTTCCATACACATTGTCGTCGCCGTTAGGTCCATTACCTTGAGCCCTCGGGTATAAATCTCTTGATAACTGATGCGGTCAAACTTGGTAGCCGTAGGATCCTTCTCGGGGTCTGCCGTATAGATACCATCTACTCGAGTCCCCTTGAGCATAACGTCGCACTCCAGCTCGATGCCACGCAGAGACGAGCCAGTATCGGTCGTGAAGAATGGATTGCCCGTACCGCACGAGAGGATAACTACCTCGCCTGCCTCTAGGGCTTCGATAGCGCGCCACTTGGTGTACAGCTCACCGATGGGCTCCATGCGTATAGCGGTCATCACCCTGTTGCGCACGCCTCGGGCACTGAGGGCGGAGGAGAGGGCCAGGCTATTGATCACCGTGGCAAGCATCCCCATCTGGTCGCCTTTGACCCGGTCGAAGCCCTTGGTGGCTCCTGACAGACCACGGAAGATATTGCCTCCGCCTATGACGATAGCTATCTGAATGCCTCGAGCTACCGCTGCTTGTATATCCTCGGCATAATGCCCTAGGCGAGCGGTATCTATCCCATGCTGCTGTGCTCCCATGAGGGACTCTCCGCTGAGTTTGAGGAGCACGCGCTTAAATTCGTTCATACTCTTATTCGCTTCTCTATGAGACGGCGCCTCAGCCTGCGGGCGCTCTCTATCGACAAAGGTAGTGTTTTTAGCTGGCTCTATACGCCCCGCCCCTCTGCTGCTAAGTTGATCTACCTGGATGCTCTAGGGTAGAGCATCCAGGGACAAGAATGGAGAGCATTATATTCTTTCTTCAGAGACAAGAGAGTGCAAAAAGCCTTCGTAGGTCTCATGCCTTACATTCCTCCCTGTTTTATCCTCGACCACCTGTGCTAAATTCTAATAATCGAGGACTCACACAACGTACAACGTAGTATAGTCCAAGGCATATTCCTATGGTGATACCACCCGCCAAAAAGTAAGCGA
>JBGYQR010000124.1:0-14525 GCA_041839075.1 Porphyromonas sp. | reverse complement strand
CCTTGACCTTTTTGTTGGAGGCTTCGCCCCCAAACATAAACGCCCCGAGGAGGTCTTTCATCTTGGTGCGTATCTCGCCCTCGGCCACGCGATCTATGGTTTCGAAGACGGTGAGATTCTCGTCAAGTCCTGCCGCCTCGTCCTGGGCGAAGTAGCCTATCTGTACATTGTGCCCGATCTGCAGATCGCCCTCGTGCTCCAGCTCGCGCATGATGCACTTGACGAGGGTCGATTTGCCCTCCCCATTTTTGCCGACAAAGGCAATCTTGTCACCGCGCTCGATGGTGAGATTGACACCACCGAATACCTGCTTGTCGCCAAAGCGCTTGGCCACGTCGCTCATCATCACGGGGTAGTTGCCCGAGCGCGGCGCTGGAGGAAACTTGAGGCGTATAGCCGAGGTGTCTATCTCATCGACCTCAACGAGCTCGAGCTTCTCGAGCATACGCACACGACTCTGTACCTGGTTGGTCTTGGAGTATGTCCCCTTGAAGCGCTCGATAAACTCGGTCGTCTCCTGGATGAACTTCTGTTGCTCCTCCCACGCCTTTTGCTGTTGCTCGCGACGCTCCGAGCGTAGGCGCTGGTACTCGGTGTAATTGACCTTGTAGTCGTAGATGCGTCCGCCCGTGATCTCGATGGTACGGGTGGTGAGCTTGTCTACAAACGCGCGATCGTGGCTGATGACGACGACGGTCTGGTTGTTGTCTACCAGGAAGTCCTCAAACCACTGTATCGACTCGATGTCGAGATGGTTGGTGGGCTCGTCCAGGAGCAGGACGTCGGGCTTCTGCAACAGGAGCTTAGCTAGCTCGATGCGCATGCGCCACCCGCCACTAAACTCGGAGGTCTGGCGCCCGAAGTCACTACGCTTGAAACCCAGCCCTAGGAGGGTCTGCTCTACGGCCTTGTCGTAGTTGATCTCTTCGATGGCGTAGTATTTCTCCCCGAGGGTGGCAACCTCTTCGATGATGGCCATATACTCCTCGCTCTCATAGTCGGTGCGCGTCTCTAGCTGAGCATTGAGCTCGGCCATACGGCGCTCCATCTCGTGCAGGTGGGCAAAAGCCTGCTCGGTCTCCTCAAAGACCGTGCGCCCGTCTTGTGTCAGGAGGTGCTGGGGGAGGTAGGCGACCTTGACGTCTTGGGGAATGTTGACCCGCCCGCGGGAGGGCTCGCGGGTGCCAGCTAGGATCTTGAGCATCGTGCTCTTGCCGGCGCCGTTTTTGCCCATTAGGGCGATACGGTCTTTGGGGTTGATGACAAAGCTAACATCGGCAAAGAGGGCGCTACCGCCAAACTCTACCGTGAGGGCGTCTATCGAAATCATACAGGGCTCTTGGGGGCTTGTGGGGCTATTGGATGACAATCTCGTCCGTGAAGGCAAAGGACCTATTCTTGGCGTACATACGTACATAGCGGGTCTTTACCTTGGGGGCGTAGAAGTGGAAAGTCTCGAAGTGGGTACGCGGTGCCTCGGGGTCTACCTGGGTCGTCTGGCGTCCGAGCGATTGCCACTCGGAGCCATCTAGGCTCAGCCATACCTCGATCTCCTCGGGCATCCATACCCAGTGCTCGCGCTCTTGCATAAACTGGGCGTAGACATGGCTAACGGGCTTGGGGCTACCCAGGTCGATGGTAACGTCTAGCGGGCGTGTGAAGCCTAGCCACAGCTGATCGGTATAGGTAGGCGTGCCACGCTGACCATCGATGAGGGTGCGGGGCCCCTGGGCGGGGTATTTGCTGTTGGCCTCATGGACGTAGGTGATCGCGGTGGCGTCCATCCCCAGGTGGCGGTCGATGCGTATCGGGCGAGCCTCCTTGTAGAGTGCCTCTCCCTGGCGGAAAAGGTTGATGCGCACATCGGCAGAGTCGGCCGTCGAGAGTGGCTCGGTGTATAGCGCGCTTTGGGTCGTGGGCTCTGTCCCGTCTAGGGTGTAGCGTATCTCTACATCCGTGCGCTCTGCCTCGAGGCTTAGGGCGACCTGTGTGCTGTCTTTGCTCGGGCGTATGTCGATGCTCACGCCATTGAGCGTATAGGCTTGGCGTCCACGTGCTATCAGGGCATCGGTATAGGCGCCGGCACGCTGGCGGAAGCTCTGCCAGTCGCGTCCCTCGGGGTTCCAACCCACCTCTGCCACAGCGAGCATACGGGGGTAGAGCATATAGTCTACCTCGGCTTCGGTGGTGGCGTATTCGGTCCATAGGTTGGCCTGCACGCCGAGGATATGCTTTTGCTCCTGGGGCGTTAGTCCTGTGGGCTCGGGGTTGTAGCTATACACCTTCTCCAGGGGGACGAAGCTGCTGTTGGCTCTGGGCTGATTGGGCGCTACGCTCTGGTAGTAGTCGAGATAGAAGTGGCTGTTGGGGGTCATGATAACGTCGTGCCCCGCCTTGGCTGCGGCGATGCCACCCTCTTCGCCTCGCCAGCTCATCACGGTGGCCTCTGGGGCTAGTCCGCCCATGAGTATCTCGTCCCAACCTACGAGGCGTCGGCCATGGCTAAGGAGAAACTTCTCGATGCGCCTAATCATATAGCTCTGCAGTTCGTGTAGATCCTTGAGCCCCTCAGCCTTCATGCGCGCCTGGCACCTCGGGCAGTCGCCCCAGTGGTTCATCGCGGCCTCGTCGCCACCGATATGGATATACTTGCTGGGGAATAGCTCCATGGTCTCGAGCAGGATGGTCTCAAAAAACTTGAAGGTCTCCTCTCGCCCGATGCACACGTCGGTAATGCCATGCTCGTAGCTACTCTTACAGAAAAGCTCTGGGTAGGCGAAGAATAGCTCGTTGCTATGCCCAGGCATCTCTATCTCGGGCATGATGGTGATGCCTAGTCGTGTCGCATGGGCGACGATCTCGCGAATGTCGGCCTTGGTGTAGTAGCCTCCGTAGGCGCCGGGGGTGCCCTCGTCGACGAACTGCCGGTCGAGCCCTCGCCACCACTTGTCCCAGTCGCTCTCGGTGCGCCAGGCGGCTTTCTTGGTCAGTAGAGGAAAGCTCTCGCTCTCCATGCGCCAGCCACCGCCATCGACCAGGTGCCAGTGGAAGGTGTTGAACTTGAGCCTGGCCATCTCATCGAGCATCAATAGGATATAGTCCTTGCTCACCATGTGGCGAGAGACATCTAGCATCATGCCTCGGTAGGCAAAACGTGGTTCGTCGCTAATGGCGACGTAGGGTACGCGTCCGCTGGGCTCGATGAGCTGGCGTAGCGTCTGTATGGCGTAGCGCCCGCCTTGGGCATTGGCCGAGCGTATATGTATGCCTCGGTCGCTGACCTCTAGCTTGTAGCCCTCCCTGGCTAGGGTCGAGTCTAGGCTGAGGGTAATGTCGCCCCCAGCGCCCAGGCTTGGGGTGCTACCGATGGGAGTAAGCACCTCGGCCAGGAGACCAAGGAGCGCTTCGCTCTCGGGCAGGTCGATAGAGACAGAGGGCTTGCTTGCTAGCTGATAGTGCCCCTCGCCCCACTGGAGGCTTCGAGGCATGGGGATGAGGGCGGTCTCACCCTGAGCCTTGCTGGTCTTGGAGCAGCTGGTGATGCCCGAGAGTAGGAGCGCGAGTAGGATGGCGGGTAGGAGTTGCTTCATTGGAGTATTATGTACGAGAGGCTCCCGTCCTCTCTTGGTGCGCGGACATACCTCGCGGGGGCAGAGAGGGCGGGAGCGCCAAACTTATTTCACTATAGCCTTGATGACGGTGGGCGTGCCTCGGTAGACACAGCGCAGGATGTAGACGCCACTCTGCAAGCCTTGTAGCGAGACCTCGTGGGTGTTTTGCACCGTGATGATGCGCCTGCCGGTAACGTCTGTGGCGACGAAGAGCTCCACCGGGTGGTCGAAGTAGATCTTGCGCCCAGCAATACGCATCTCGATGCTCGGGGCGTCTATCTCCTGGGTGTCCGTACTGCGCTTCTTGCCCGAGAGGCTAATGGGCGAATTGCTGATCTTGAGCGCCCCTACCGTATGGTTGCCATCGATGAGTACCACGGCTCCAGCGCCTACATAGCTCCCGTAGCTCTCGGCCTTGTCGTAGCGGATGACGGGGGGCACCAGGCGCAGAGAGAGCACCTCGCTGGCGCTGCGCTTGGGTATGCTCGCCTGGCTTCGCTTGCTAGTCGTCTCGCCTTGCTGTCCTCGGGCTAGAGGGCTAAGCCCAAGGCATACCATCCCCAGGATGATGGCACAAAGCCACCTCCTGGAGGGTAGGGAGGGCTGGGCTACTTCTTTGCCTAGTCCCACGGACAAGGGGCGCTGCGGAGCCATGGTCGTCTAGGGGCGGGGGAGGCGCGAGCTAGAGCCCCTGCTCACCTAGGTAACGCTCTGCCTCGATGGCGGCCTTACAGCCCATAGCCGCTGCGGTAATAGCCTGGCGGTAGTGGGGGTCGGCGACATCTCCAGCAGCATATACGCCGGGGAGCTTGGTGGCGGGGGAGTGTCCGCTGGTGATGATATACCCGGTCTCGTCGAGGTCGAGGTAGTCGGCAAAGAGCTCGGAGTTGGGGTGGTGCCCGATGGCTAGGAAGAAGCCGTCTATGGCAATGTCTACACGCTCCTCGTCGGGCTCACCGAGGCGCTTGACCAGATGAGCGCCCTCTACGCCATTGTCACCAAAGAGGCCTAGGGTGTTGTGCTCAAAGAGGATGGTGATGTTGCTGGCCTTGCGTACACGCTCTTGCATGATTTCGCTAGCGCGCAGGTAGGGCTTGCGCACGATCATATACACGTGCTCGGCGAGCCCCGAGAGGTAGAGCGCCTCTTCGCAGGCTGTGTCGCCACCGCCTACGACGGCTACCCTCTTGCGGCGATAAAAGAACCCATCGCACGTAGCACATGCCGAGACGCCCATACCAGCATACTTCTGCTCATCGGGGAGGCCTAGGTACTTGGCCGAGGCGCCCGTCGAGATGATGATGGTATCGGCCGTAATCTCCTCTCCCGAGTCGAAGGTGATCAGATAAGGTCTCTGGCTGAGGTCTGCCTTGGTAGCGATACCACGACGCACTTCGGCTCCGAAGCGCTCGGCTTGCTTCTTGAGGTCAGCCATCAGCTGAGGACCCGTGATGCCCTCGGGGTAGCCGGGGAAGTTTTCCACCTCGGTCGTGGTGGTGAGCTGTCCGCCTGGTTGCAGACCCTCGTAGAGCAAGGGGGCGAGGTTGGCACGAGAGGCGTAGATGGCTGCGGTGTATCCCGCAGGCCCAGAGCCTATGATGAGGCATCGGCGATGTTCTCTTGACATAATATCCTTGTGGTCGATGTTTTGTTAATTGTCCTGCTAAGATAACGCTTATCTCTCGATGTTTGTTTTTGCTCCGTCTTTGCCCCTGATGGGTAGAGGGCTCCAGGGCTCCAAGTTAGACCCCCAAAGGGCTCTAAGTTAGAGCGCTTGGGGGCTTTAGGTTAGAGCCCTTGGACGCTCTAACTTAGAGCGTTTTTGGGGTGCTACTAGGGGGCGGGGGAGGCCTTGGTTTACCCCTCGATCGAGGAGCCTAGGCGGCGGGCGTTTTGGAGAGCTTGGAGCGAGAATAAGGAAAAAAGTTTGTTTATATCTTTTTATTCAATACCTTTGTTAGCGCATAGAGTTTTTATGTAAATAAGGGCTTGCGTGTGCAGTATAATAATTATCAAAGGTAGATAGTATTACATTATAATATAACAAAAGTTAGTTTCATCAGTATGAAGAAGCACAATTTCTCTGCTGGTCCATCCATTCTGGACGAGAGTGTTATCAAGGACGCTGCCTCTGCGGTGCTCAACTACGCAGGCACAGGTCTCTCTATCCTAGAGGTGTCGCATCGTGGTAAGGAATTTACTGCAACGATGCAGGAGGCTCGCAACCTCATGAAAGAGCTACTGGATGTACCCGAGGGGTATGAAGTGCTCTTCCTCGGTGGTGGCGCTAGCCTACAATTCTGCCAGGTGCCTTACAACCTGCTCAAGACCAAGGCCGCTTATATCGACTCGGGCACGTGGGGCAACAAGGCTGCCAAGGAAGCTAAGCTCTTCGGTCAGGTGGATGTGCTGGGCTCGTCCAAGGAAGACCTATATAGCTGGTACCCCAAGCCCTGGGAAAAGGTAACGGCCGACTACGACTACTTGCACATTACGACCAACAACACGGTCTATGGTACCGAGCTACGCTACGACCCAGATGTACCCTGCCGTATGGTAGCGGATATGTCTAGCGACATCTTCACGCGCCAGGTAGACGTGTCTAAGTACGACATCATCTATGGTGGTGCTCAGAAGAATATCGCCCCTGCTGGTGCTACCTTCATCATCGTGCGTCGCGACGCCCTAGGCCATGTAGATCGTCCTATCCCCACGATGCTCGACTACCGCACGCACCTAGAGGACTCGATGTTTAACACGCCTCCCGTATTCCCCGTCTACGTGGCTCTGCAGACTATGCGCTGGTACAAGGAGCTCGGAGGTGTGAAGGCTATCGAGAGGATGTGTCTCGAGAAGGCTAACATGCTCTATGATGAGATCGACCGCAACCGCCTATTCCGCGGTACGGTGGCTACCGAAGACCGCTCGATCATGAACGTATGCTTCGTGATGAACGATGAGTACAAGGAGCTCGAGAGCGAATACTACACCTATGCTACGGGTCTGGGTATGTCCAGCATCAAGGGACACCGCTCGGTGGGTGGCTTCCGTGCCTCGCTCTACAACGCTATGCCCAAGAGCAGCGTAGAGGCGCTCATTCAGACAATGCGTGACTTTGAGCGTAAGCACTAGACCTCCCTTGCAATGACTACGTCCTAGATGTCAGATGAGCCATAGCGCCATACCCCAGGTGCCTCTATCGGGAGGCTAGGGGGTGGCGCTATGGCTCGTCTCATCTCTAGGAGCACTCGCCAACTTATTGACCACAATTCTTCTAAAGATATGACTAAGGTATTGCTCGCTACCGAGAAGCCTTTCGCCGCTTCTGCCGTAGCTGGTATCAAGGAAATTCTCTCAAACGCAGGGTTTGAGACCGTATTGCTCGAGAAGTACACAAGCAAGGCCGAGCTCCTCGCGGCCGTAGCGGATGTAGACGCCATCATCTTCCGTAGCGACATCATCGACCGCGAAGTCTTTGAGGCTGCTCGTCAGCTCAAGATCGTCGTACGCGCTGGCGCTGGCTACGACAACGTGGATCTAGCCGCTGCCACCGACCACAATGTGTGTGTGATGAATACACCTGGGCAGAATGCCAACGCTGTGGCAGAGCTCGTAGTGGCTATGCTCCTCTTCGGCATCCGTGGTCGCTTTAGCGGTGCCTCGGGTACCGAGCTCCTGGGCAAGCGTATCGGGCTCCTAGCCTTTGGTGCGACGGGACGCAACGTGGCACGCATCGCCAAGGGCTTCGGTATGGAGGTATCGGCCTACGACCCCTTCATGCCTGCTAGTGCTCTTGAGGCCGAGGGCGTTAAGCCCGTGGCTACGCCTGCTGAGCTCTTCGCCAGCTGCGACATCGTATCTATGCACATCCCCGCTACGCCAGAGACCAAGGGATCTATCGGCAAGGCTCTAGTAGGCTCTATGCCCAAGAAGGCCATCCTCGTCAATACGGCGCGCAAGGAGATTATCAACGAGGCCGAGCTGCTCGAGGTGCTCAAGGAACGCGAAGACCTACGCTACTTCACTGACATACAGCCTGCTAACCATGCAGAGATGCTTGAGGCTCTCGGCGAGCGCTACTTCGCTACCCCCAAGAAGATGGGCGCACAGACCAGCGAGGCCAACGTCAATGCAGGCCTAGCTGCCGCTCATCAGATCGTCGGCTTCATCAAGGAGGGCAACGAGCGCTTCCGCCTCAATAAGTAGTTCGCCCCATTTATACACACTATATGCACATAACTCTATGGCAGTAATCAAACCATTCAAAGGCATCCGCCCCCCCCAGCACCTAGTAACTAAGGTCGCCTCTCGCCCCTATGACGTGCTCAACTCTGACGAAGCGCGCGCTGAGGCCGAGGGCAACGAGATGTCACTCTACCACATCATACGCCCCGAGATCGACTTCCCCGTAGGCACAGACGAGCACGAGGAGCGCGTGTACAACAAGGCCGCCGAGAACTTCCGCCTCTTCCGCGAGAAGGGCTGGCTCGTGCAAGACCAGCAGGAGAACTACTACGTCTACGCTCAGACCATGAACGGCAAGACGCAGTACGGCCTCGTGGTGTGCGCCTATGTAGAGGACTACATGAACGGGGTCATCAAGAAGCATGAGCTCACCCGCCGTGACAAGGAGGAGGATAGAATGAAGCACGTGCGCGTCAATAACGCCAACATCGAGCCCGTATTCTTCGCCTACCCCGCCAAGGATGAGATCAACAAGATCGTAGCCAAGTACACCGCTGGCGAGCCCGTATATAGCTTCGTGGCTGAGCTGGATGGCTTCGGACACGACTTCTGGATCATCAGCGACAAGGCTGATATTGCCCGCATCACCGAGCTCTTTGCCGAGATGCCAGCCCTCTATATCGCTGACGGCCACCACCGCTCTGCCGCCGCCGCCCTCGTGGGTGCGGAGAAGGCCAAGCAGAACCCCAACCACCGTGGCGACGAGGAGTACAACTACTTCATGGCCGTGTGCTTCCCTGATGACCAGCTGACCATTATCGACTACAACCGCGTGGTCAAGGATCTCAATGGACTGAGCGATGAGGAGTTTCTCTCGGCCGTGGGCAAGCACTTTGTCATCGAAGACAAGGGTACCGAGGAGTACCGCCCAGTGGCTCTGCACAACTTCTCGCTCTATCTGAGCGGTCGCTGGTACTCACTAACGGCCAAGCCTGGTACCTACGACGACGCTGACCCCATTGGCGTACTAGACGTAACGATCTCCTCTAACCTGATCCTCGACGAAGTACTTGGTATCAAGGACCTGCGTAGCGACAAGCGTATCGACTTCGTAGGGGGTATCCGTGGTCTGGGCGAACTCAAGAAGCGTGTCGATAGTGGGGAGATGCGTGTGGCCCTGGCGCTCTATCCCGTATCGATGAAGCAACTCATCGACATTGCCGACACAGGTAATATCATGCCTCCCAAGACAACGTGGTTCGAGCCTAAGCTCCGCTCAGGTCTCGTGATCCACGAGCTGGTATAGGTCGGCTCTGATCCTATATAATAGCCCAGGGGCGAGGTAGACGCTAGTCTACCTCGCCCCTGGGCTGTATTGTAGTGTACTCTGCCTTGGAGCTTGGTCTGCTCTGCCCCCTCGGCGCCTCCGCTCCCGCCCCCTCTCGTCCGTATGGGGCGAAGCTCCCCCAGCAAGGAGGGAGCAGTGGCTAGCTCTCGGCGCGTCGCCTTGGGTCGTGAGGGAGGGGAGAGGGCTTGCGCGAGGGAGGAGGGGGAGAGTGGTCCTCGGCGCGTAGCCTTGGGGCGCGAGGGCGGGGAGAGGGGTTGGCGAGGGAGGAGGTGGATAGTGGGCCTCGGCGCGTCGCCTTGGGTCGCGAGGGCGGGGAGAGGGTTTGGGCGAGGGAGGAGGTGGGGCAGGCGGGGTTAGTCCTCCGGTGGGAGCGGGGAGTAGCTCTGAGGGCGCCCGGCATAGGCGTAGGCCATGCCGACCAGGAGGGCTCCGCCTACGATATTGCCCAGGGTGACGGGGACGAGGTTGTCCCAAACGAAGCTGCTCCACGAGACCTCGGCGCCATAAAAGATTGCCGTCGGGATGATGTGCATATTGGCGATAGAGTGCTCAAAGCCAATGGCCACAAACGCCATCACCGGCCACCACAACCCGACGAGGCGCCCCAGCATATCCCGAGCGGACAGCCCCAGCCATACCGCTAGGCAGACGAGCCAGTTGGCACCTACACCACGCCAAAACGCTACCTCCCACCCCAGGGACACTTTCGCCTCTGCCACACGCTGGATATAGGTGGTATAGACCTCGCCCTGCAAGATACCTGTTTGGTAAGCGATGAAGTAGGAGACCAGGAGGGCTCCGACGAAATTGGTCAGGTAGACAATCGTCCAGTTTTTGAGCCAGTAGGTGCGGGGGATCTCGCCGCTCAGTGTGGCGGGGACGAGGGTGGCCGTATTGCCCGTGAAGAGTTCGCCCCCGACCAGGACGACGAGCATCAGCCCTAGGGGGAAGAGCATCCCGCCCAGGAGCTTGGGCACGAAGGGGTTGTCTACTCCGAGCCCCATCGTACCAGCGCTCGCCATGGTCGCCAGCAGGCCACCGATGGCGATATAGGCGCCTGCCAGCACGCCCAGTAGGATGAGCCGAGGCATGGGGGTGAGGTACTTCTTGCTCGCCTGCTGTCCTGCCAGGGCGATGACGTCTTGAGGGGTGTGTATCATAGCGGTAGGGAGGGGTTAGTCGCCGATGAATGTTTCGTTGAGCACCGAGCGGTAGGTGTTGAATATCTGACTCTTAGAGATGAATCCCAGGTAGCGCCCCTCGTCGTCGGTCACGGGGAGCTTCCACTCCTTGCATTCATCGAATATCTGCATCACGCGCGTCATCGGCATCGATGAGCGGATGATGATACGGGGGGTAACCATGATGTGCCGCACCGTATGCGAGGGGCGGTCGTATAGCTCGGGGCGGAAGATGATGTTGCGCACGTTGTCTAGCTCCACCACGCCAGCGAGCCTACCCCGTTCGTCTACGACGGGGTAGCTATTGCGACTGCAGGTCGAGATGACGCGTACCAGTTCGCCCAGGGTGGCCTCGGGGCTAACGGGGGTGAAGTCCGTCTCGAGGACATGCTCCACATTCATTAGCGTCAAGACGGCCGCATCCTTGTGGTGCGTCAGCAGTTTGCCCTGCTCGGCTAGGCGGAGCGAGTATATGCTGTGAGGGAGGAAGATACGTATCGTGCCAAAGGCTGTCATCGATACCAGCATCAGGGGGAGGAAAAGGTCGTAGCCCCCCGATAGCTCAGCGATGAGGAAGACGCCCGTTAGCGGGGCGTGCATCATCGCGGCCATCAGTCCTGCCATGCCCAGTAGGACGTAGTTTTTGCTCGGCAGGTACATCTTGACGAAGGGCAAGTAGTTGATGATGAAGGTAAAGAGGAAGCCCGTGATAGCCCCCACGAAGAGCGTGGGAGCAAACAGCCCCCCACAGCCTCCTCCTGAGTTGGTCGCCGCCGAGGCAAAGACCTTCAGTAGGACGCTCAGGAGCAGAAACCCAAAGACTACCCAAAAGCTACTGCCAAATCCCTCCACCAGGCTACCCTCGACGATACCCCCGTACTGCCCGCTCAGCAGTTGGTTGATGGTGCTGTACCCCTCGCCGTACAGCGGGGGGAAGAGGAAGATGAGCGAACTGAGGATGAGGGCGGAGATAAGGTAGCGGTTGGCGTAGGGTTCGATCTTTTTGAGCCTGCTCTCTAGGGCAAACATCGTGCGGGTGAAGTACAGCGCCACCAGCCCGCAGATGACGCCGAGCAAGATCATCATCGGGATGCGCTCGATATAGTAGGGCTCGGTGAAGGAGAAGTGAAACAAGCTCCCGCTCCCCGAGATCAAATAGCTCATAGCGGCCGCCGACACGCTTGAGATCAATAGGGGCAGTACCGAGGCCATCGTCAGGTCAAGTAGTAGCACCTCGATGACGAAGACAAGCCCCGTGATGGGCGCCTTGAAGATACCCCCTAGAGCCCCCGCTACCCCACAGCCCACCAGGAGCATGAGGTTGCGCTGCTCGAGGCGAAAGGCGCGCCCGAAGTTGGAGCCTATGGCGGCGCCCGTCATCACGATAGGCGACTCGGCTCCCACAGACCCCCCGAAGCCGATGGTGATGCCCGAGGCCAGGAGCGAGCTCCAGGTATTGTGGGGCTTGATACGGCTCTTGCGCTGAGAGATCGAGCTGAGCACCTTGGTTACCCCATGGCTGATATCGTCGCGCAGGATATAGCGCACGAAGATACCACTGAGCAGGATACCTATGGGGGGGAGGATGAGGTAGAGGTAGTTGTGCCCGTGTATGCCTCTTAGTAAGGCGTGCTCCAGCAGGTGGATAGACGCCTTGAGTGCCGAGGCTAATAGGCTCATCGTGATACCGATGGCAAGGCTCATCAGTAGGATGAAGTAGCGCTCACCGATATGCTTTTGCCTCCATCGGATGAGCCGATCTTGCAAGCCGGGTAGGGGATTGGCCATGACCAGGGGTGTAGGGCGTTAGGGTCTGATGACTTGGACGATGCCGTTGTTTTTCAGGCGAATGATCTGCGAGGGCTCGGCAGGCGTGGTGTCGCCTTGCCTATAACCTACGACGTAGTCGACGCCTGCGATGATCTCGGGGGCGATGTCGGCGAAGAAGGTAGCCGTGGGCGCCCCGCTGATGTTGGCGCTCGTAGATACTAGCGGACGGCGGAGCGCTTTGGCTAGGTCTCGGCTGAAGGCCTCACGGCTCACCCGCACGCCGATGCTTCCGTCCTCGGCCAGCAGGTTGGGCGCCAGCCTCACTCCATCGTCGTAGATGATGGTGATGGGCTTGATGGCGAGCTCGATCATATCGTAGGCGAGGGCTGGTACCTCTTTGACCACCCGCTCGAGGCTGGCGAGGCTATCGACGAGCACGAGCATACTCTTGCTGTCAGCTCGCCTCTTTAGCTCATATATACGGGCGACGGCCTCTGCGTTGGTGGCGTCGCACCCAATGCCCCAGATGGTATCCGTTGGGTAGAGGATGATGCCCCCACGCCTTAGGACCTCTAGGGCGCGGTGCAGGTCGTCCTGGTAGTCTACTTGTTGCCCTTGTCGTGGGCGATTATGCTGAGTCATATCTGTACGAATGGTTGGTGGCCTCGCGGTCGATGGCTAGGCAAATTTACATATCCCATCTATTCTAGCAAGCCTCAGGCGAGCGGGAGGGGGCTAGACAGCTTGAAGGGGAGAGCGGGCAAGCCCTTGAGCCGCGATGCCCAGGTGTGGGGCGCGAGATCGGGAGGTAGAGCCGAGCTAAGCCCCCGCCAGGGGCAGAGGGGGGAGCGCTCTCTCTAGAGGCCGAGCTCGACCTCCCGGTGCAGCTCCTCGAGGCGACGTAGCGCCTCCTCTCCATAGCGAGATATAGCCCCGCGTACCTCCTGGTAGGTCTTGCGCTGACCGAGCTTCGTTTTGGAGTAGAAGCCATCAGCGTAGCAGATGATCTTCTCCTCTAGGGTCTCGGGGTAGTAGATACCAGGGGGTAGGTCGAGCCCCTGCTCGCGTACCATCTCCATCGTTAGCCCCGAGCCCGTATGACGCTCGGCGATACGGGCGTGCCTGGGCATACCGAGCGAGCGCAGGAGCTCTGCCCCCAGGTAGCCGTGGCGGATATAGGGCTCTGTGCCGTGGCAGTCTATCTTGGGGGCATGGGTGAGGAATACCCCAATGTCGTGGAGCATCGCCCCCTCGTCGAGGAAGCCGAGGTCTATCTCGCCCCGCCTGGGGTGGCGCTCGGCCAGCTCTAGGGCGAGGGTGCGCACCTCCCAGCTGTGGCACAGGAGGATGCGGTGCGCCTCTCCCCCAGGGGTGTAGTACCGCTCGATGAGGGGTAGTAGGGGGTAGGCGGGGGGAATGGGGCAGGAGTTGAGTGAGGACGTCATACCGCTATTATATATACGTATTGTCGGGGGAGGGGGCTGAGCCCCTTTGACCCTAGCGTGGGGGAGGGGCTCCTCTCTGGGGCTAGGCCTGGGAGCAGTCGGAGTTATACCTAGGAGCAGTCGGGGGTAGATTTGGGGGCAACTGGGGTTAGGCTGGCTCCCCCTCGTCCTAGAGCTAGGCACCTCCCGCTAGAGGGCGAGCCGTCTGAGCGTGGCGACAGCCTCCGAGACGAGCTCTGCCGAGGTGATGGGCTGGGCGTATTCGTCCACGACCACGGTACCTCCCATAGAGACCCCCTGGTGGCGGTAGGCCATCGAGCTCGGGCGGTCGATGCGCCCCGACATATGGTACTCGGTGGCGCCCGTCAGGCGCACCAGGTCGGGGAGGTTGCTGGCCTTGACGCCACAGCCAGGCATGACGATGATACGTCCCGCGGCCTGCCTGGTGAGCTCGCCCAGGGTCTCTGCCCCCTCAAGGGCTGTGGCTGCGCCGCCCGAGGTGAGGACGCGGTCGCACCCCAGGGCGATGAGCTGCTCTAGGGCGCTCGTCTTGTCGCGGCACATATCAAAGGCTCTGTGGCAGGTGACGCTCATCCCCTGCCCTGCTCGGGCGATGGCCTCTTGCATGAAGGCCACGTCTATGTCACCGTCTCTGGTGAGGGCACCTATGGCGATGCCGTGTACGCCCATCTGGCGCATCATATCGATGTCGTGCATCATGGCCTCTCGCTCGAGGGCGTTGTAGAGGAAGTCTCCCCCACGGGGGCGCACGATGGCGTGGATGCGGATGTGCTTAGCTACTTTGAGGGCGGTGGCTATCTCGCCGTACGAGGGTGTGAGGCCTCCCTCGGCAGGCCCCGAGCATAGCTCGACGCGCTGGGCGCCAGCCTGCTCGGCCAGGGCTACGCTCTCGGCGCCATAGGCGCATATCTCTAGTCGGTACATACTGGTTCTCTGGATCGTGATGGGGGTGATGGGACGGGGG